>NZ_JBXKJL010000501.1:0-8236 GCF_056994735.1 Geomonas sp. | reverse complement strand
CGGCACCAGGATCTCCTGGAAAGCCTTGTAGTGAAGCGGTTCGGTGTCGACGATGATCCCGTCAAAATCGAATATCACAGCGCTAAGCATGCATGCTCCTGTACTTCATGTTGTACCTTCTACGTTCCATGTTCAGGTTTCAGGTTTCACCCTTCACCCTTCACGTCTTCAAGGACGAGGATAATGGCAGAAAACGAGCATCAGTGCCACAAAAAAGGGAAACACTCCGCTACTTGAAAAAGAGGAAGATGGTTCCGGCAGTAAGAGCCACCTGCGACAGGATGGTAGTGATGTCCTTGATCCCCCTCATCCAGGCGATATGATCGAGCTTCTGAGGCACCACCACCGTGTCGCCGGGCCAAAGGGGGCGGGACATGAAACTGCCGAAATGCCAGCGCTTGTCACTTTCGTCCCAGTTGATGCCAAAGGTCGTCTGCTCCCTGCTGGAGACCGTTCCGTCGGCCCGCACGATGTACATGCTCCCCGGATCAGCGTCGGTGAGCGGCCCGCCGGACTTCTTGAGATAGGAGTCTACCGATTCTCCATCCAGGTAGACGAAGGTGGTCGGATTGTAGACCTGCCCCAGCACGTTGACCACACTGGGGACAACGGGGACTTCCAGTTTGTCGCCCCCCATGAGCTCCAAATCGTATTCGGTCGTCGCCAGTTCCTGTGGAGGCAGCAGCCTGAGAACCACCCGCCCCTCGGCCTTCTTACGCTTCAGGCCCTGCGCGGTTTTCAGCAGGCCGTCGAGCGACGATTTCGTGGCGGCCAGATCCTCGCTGGAACTGGACGTGGCGGAGAGCTCGCTTTCCTTCCTCAGGATATCCTGCTCGGTCTTTTCCAGGATCTCCTTCATCCTTTTTTGCTGCAGCTCCTGGACGGACTTCCTGGTGAAGCGGGCCCCCCGAAGGTAGGCACGGTCGGTGAAGCCGCCGGCCCTGGAGATGACCGAGCTTAAACGCTCCCCTTTGGCAATCGAATACCTGCCCGGATAGCGAACCTCCCCCTGCATGGTTACGTAGCGGTCCGAGGATTCGAGCCACTGCGTTATGCTCCGCACGATGAGCATGTCGTCCGGTTGCAGGATCACATTCGCCGTCGGCTCGCCCTGCAGCACCTTCTGCAAATCGAGATTGATCCTGCTCGGGGTGGCCGTGCCGTCCTTGACCTCGATCCGCGTAAGCTCAGCGCTACCGAGGAGGGCATTTCGCTTGAGGCTCCCGGCAGCGGTGATGAGGTCGCGGACGGTCATATGCGGGTAGAAGGGATATTCACCAGGCTTCTTCACCTGCCCGGTGACCGAAACCATGGGACGCTCCTGCATCTGCCAGTGGGAGAAGACCTTGATGGTATCCTGTTCCCGAAGCTCCACGTTTTCCCTGGGATCTCCGGCAAGAGCCCTCCCGAGGTTCGCCGAATGCTTCTCAAGATGTCGATCGGGGAGTTGCACTCGGGTGATCTCCACCGCTCCGAGGTAGGTGTCGGGGAGAAGGGCCTCGTAATCCGGAATGATGTCCTTCAGCCTCATCCCTTCGCGGAACTGGTACTCCCCGGGTCTCGCCACGTTCCCCTTCAGGGTCACGACCTGACGAGGGGCGTCGTAGAAAGGAAAGACCTTGACCATGTCGCGGTCCGAGATCGAGACCCCGGCCAGTTCCTGTTGCGGGTGCTTCTCATCCAATCGGTAGTCGAGGATGATGCGGGCTGAGTTTCCCTCCAGCCGCTCCACCTGGAGCCTGCCCTTGTCGCCTGCGGCGGTAATCCCTCCTGCCATATCGAGGAGCGAACTCAGCGAACTGGGACCCTTCAGCTCGTAGATCGCTGGGCGCTTGACCTCACCGGCCACGGCGGCCACCGGTCCTATGACGGGGACAAAGAGGGTGTCGCCGTTCTCCACCCGGAAATCACGGCTGCGGTCCCCGGACAGGAACATGGTATAAAGGTCGATCTCCTGTACCGTCTTTCCTCCGCGCAGCAGCCTGACCTGACGCAGCGACCCGTTCTTGCTAGGCCCTCCGGCGGCGGATAGGGCGTTGATCGCAGTGGCCAGAGAACTTATGGTGTAAGCGCCGGGAGCGGTGACCTCGCCCACCACGAAGACCTGGATGGTCCGCAACTTCCCGAGGGTCACGTTCAGCTCATAACCTCTGAAGTAGCGGGAGAAAGCCTTGCCGATCACACTATGGAGTTGGGAGTAGTTGAGTCCCCAGACCTTGACCGCGCCGACCTTGGGGATGGTGATCTCGCCGTTACGGTCAACCACCAGGTCGTACCGCGCCTGCATCGATCCCCAGACGTCGACCCTCAGTGAGTCACCGGGACCGACCACGTAGTCGGATCCGACGGGAAGGTTGTCACGGGAGGTTGAGCCGGTATTGGAGAAGAAATCGTAACCGAACTGCCTGAGGGTGGTTTTCACCTCATCACCGTTATCCTTTTGCGACATCGCCTGAAGCCCCCGCGAAAACGAGCGCTCCAGCGGTGAGCCGATGTCATCCGGAGAAACGGGTATCAGGGAGATCTCGTCCGAAGACGCGACCTCCTTCCCCTTGAGGCCATACCCCGAGACCCTGATGTTGTAGACGATTCCGTTCTTGAGGCCGCGCAGCTTGTAGGGACTCCGCTTGATCTGATCCTGCTTCTTCTCGACCTTGTCGCCCTCACTGTGGTACGAGATGGTGAATTTTAGAGGTTTCTGCTCTTCGGTATGCTCCGGGACCTGCCAGCTCAGGACGATTTCACCATCTCCGACATCTCCGCGCAATTTAAGCTTGAGGGTGTCTTTGAGCTCTCCCGGTTCATTGGGGTCCTCTTTCTCATGGGCCGTCCGGGTGTCCTTCTTGCCCTCCTTGTCATCCTCCTTCCTGTCTTCGTTCCGGTCTTCGTTCCTCTCCCCCTTCCTGTCCTCGTTCCTGTCCTCGTTCCTGTCTTCGTTCCTGTCTTCGTTGTTGGCCGCACCAGTTGACAACTCGTCCGTGGCAGTAGTCTCATCGTAGTCGATGCGGGCATGGCTGACGCTGATAGGGATAATCATCAGATTCAGAAAAAGGAGTATTGCGATGACACTTCTCATTTGAACCTCGCAGCAGTCGGAGTTTTGGACGTTATAAAATAAGCAAGTTCAAATTCATTAGCAACTTAAAATCTGAGAAAAGGACAAAAAAAAGCAGCACCCAGGCGGGTGCTGCTTTTAAGATGGTGATCCCAAGGGGACTTGAACCCCTGTTACCGACGTGAAAGGCCGGTGTCCTAACCACTAGACGATGGGACCTGGCGATCTATTTTTGTGCTGCTTTGCAGGTGAGTTGGCTGGGGTGCGAGGATTCGAACCTCGGATGACGGAGTCAGAGTCCGTTGCCTTACCGCTTGGCGACACCCCAAGATTGAAGAGATAAGTTTAATAGCAGATTCGGCCTGCGCAAGTCAAGCTTTTTTAGCTCGTGCCGCCTCGGCACCCGCTTCGATGGCCTTGATGTTGGCCGGGATGAAGCGATGGTTCCTCTCGGGGAGCGCATCTTTCAGCCCCTGTGCCAGGGACTCGAGCCCCACCACCCCGGTCATCGCCACGTAGGCCCCGAGGGCGACCATGTTGACCATCCGTGAATCACCGAGTTCCATGGCGATGTCATTCATGGCAACGGGGATCAACTGGATGTCATCCCGCGACAGCGCGCCAGCATCAACCAGGGAGCTGTTGACGATGCAGATGCCGCCGCTGCGGATCTTCCCGCCGAAGCGCTCCAGGGAAGCCTGGTTGAGGGCTACCAGCGTGGACGGGCTTCCGACCACGGGAGAGCCGACCGCGCCGTCGGCGATCACCACCGTGCAGGTGGCGGACCCTCCCCTCTTCTCGACCCCGTAGGCCGGGAAGTAGGAGACGTTCTTCCCTTCATCTATAGCTGCATAGGAAAGGAGATTTCCGGCGAGAAGCACTCCCTGCCCGCCAAATCCCGCTATCAGTACATCGTTACGCATCAGATCCCCCGTTACTTCCTCGTTGAACAATGGAGGTTCAACTTATACTTATAGGCCCCTACTGACATCACACCGTTCGACAAGCTCAGGGTGAACGGCTTTGCTGTTGAACCCCTCAAAGCGCGTCCTTTTCTGTTCATGCCGAGCCCGCCTCAGCGCGTTCAGCCACTGAGAGTATCGCGTTCGTGCTGAGCCTGTCGAAGCATGCACAGCGCCTGTAACTACCGTTCGTGCTGAGCCTGTCGAAGCACACACAGTGACTGTAACCACTGTTCGTGCTGAGCCTGTCGAAGCACGCACACCTACTGCTGGTGCTAAACCTCGCCTTCCTGCTTGAAAACCCCAAGAGGGTAGTAGGGGATCATTTCTGCCTCGATCCTGGCATTAGCGGCGAGCGGACTGGCCCCCCAGTTGGTCGGGCAGGCGGAGAGGACCTCGACGAACGAGAAGCCCTTGCCCTCGGCCTGGTATCCGAAAGCCTCCCGGATCACCTTCTTCGCCTGCATCAGGTGCTTGGGCGAGTCGACCGCCACCCTGGCCGAGTAGGCCACGCCGCCCAGTTGGGCCAGCAGTTCGGCCATCCTGATCGGCGCGCCATCCTTCTTCCTGTCCCTGCCGTAGGGCGAGGTGGAGGTCTTCTGCCCCACCAGCGTGGTCGGCGCC
Organism: Geomonas sp.; assembly: GCF_056994735.1. Lineage (NCBI taxonomy): Bacteria > Pseudomonadati > Thermodesulfobacteriota > Desulfuromonadia > Geobacterales > Geobacteraceae > Geomonas > Geomonas sp. The sequence continues at coordinate 3,595 of NZ_JBXKJL010000501.1, read as the reverse complement.
ATCTGGCCGCCGGTCATGCCGTAGGTGGTGTTGTTCACGAAGATCACCGTGATGTCCTCGCCGCGGTTGGCGGCGTGAATGATCTCGGCGGTACCTATGGCGGCGAGGTCCCCGTCCCCCTGGTAGGTGAAAACGAAGTTGTCGGGCCGGGCCCTCTTGACCCCGGTGGCGACGGCGGGAGCGCGCCCGTGGGGAGCCTCCACCACGTCGATGTCGAAGTAGCCGTAGAGAAAGACCGAGCAGCCGACGGAGGCAACCCCTATCGTCCTTTGCTGCACGCCGAAGTGGTCCATGGCCTCCGCCACCAGGCGGTGGATGGTGCCGTGGTGGCAGCCCGGACAGAAATGGGTCTGCACGTCTTTGAGACTTTCCGGCCTTTTAAAAACCTGTTGCATGCGGTAACCCCTCTTCAACCTCGCAGGAGGCCTGGGCGTAATTCTTCTTGATCACTTCGAAAAGCTCCTCAGGCGAAGGAAGCGACCCCGCCCCCGGCGGCCTGCCGTAGAAGGAGACCTTGACGCCTGATCCGACGGCGAGCCGGACGTCGTCGACCATCTGGCCGGTGTTGAGTTCCATCACCAGGACCCGACCGGCGCGTGCTCCGGCCTTGGCCAGGGCCTTCTCCGGGAAGGGGAAGAGGGTGATCGGGCGGAAGAGGCCGACCTTCAGCCCGGCCTCGCGCGCCATGGAGACCGCGGTATGGGCGATCCTGGAAACGGAGCCGAAGGCGGTGACCAAGAGCTCGGCATCCTCCGCCTGGTACTCCTCGGAGAGGCACTCCTTTTCCTTCATCTCCTGGTACTTGGCGTGCAGGTGCCAGTTGTGCGCCTCCAGTTCGCCGTCGCCCAGGAAGAGCGACTTGACTATCCTCTGCTCCTGCCCCCCCTTGCCACGCACCTTCCACTTCTTCTCCGGGAGCTCGCGCGCCGGACGCGGGTTGGCGACCAAGGCCTCCTTCATCTGACCGACTACCGAGTCTCCCAGGAGCATCACCGGGGTCCGGTAGAGGTCGGCGAGATCGAAGGCATGCATGGTGAGGTCGTACATCTCCTGGACGCAGTTGGGAGCCAGCACCGGGATCCGGTAGCCGCCATGCCCTCCCCCCTTGACCGACTGGAAGTAGTCGGACTGGGAGGCATCGATTCCGCCCAGGCCCGGGCCGGAGCGGGAGATGTTGATGATCACGCCGGGGAGTTCGGCTCCGGCCATGTAGGAAATCCCCTCCTGCTTGAGGGATATGCCGGGGCTGGACGACGAGGTCATGGCGCGCACGCCGCAGGCGGAGGCGCCCAGCAGCATGTTGATGGCCCCGATCTCGCTCTCGGCCTGGATGAACTCACCGTCGAGCTTGGGGAGCTCACGGGAGAGGTATTCAGGGATGTCGCTCTGGGGAGTGATGGGGTAACCGAAGTAATAACGGCATCCCGCCTCGACGGCGCCCATGGCGGCGGCCTCATTCCCCTTTACAAACAGGCGTTTTGACACTTGGTCCTCCGAATATCCAGCTGCCTGTGGATCGGCAGCCCAGACAAGACCTGCGCGCTGACGGCACGGGCCAGTCTGTCACATGCACAATCTGAATCGGCTCCAGACTGTTTGGCTAGAGAAAACTATTTGAATACAGTTATGGCAACGTCAGGACAAATTTCGGCGCAGAGAGCACACCCGGTGCAACGCTCCAGAGAGGGAGCCTCCGCCGGTGTGTAACCCTGGATATTGACCTTATCGCACAGCTGAATCAGCTTCCTGGGGCAGGCGATGGTGCAGATACCGCACCCTTTGCATCTCACTTGATCAATTTCAATTCTTCCCATTCTCTTTTTCCTCATAATCCGCAAGCCGCTCAGGGGCCATGCAATCAGCGGAAGAAACTAGCAGAAATGAGTCAGCGGAGTCAACTTTTTTTGCTTATAACAAACATTTATCACTTGCTTTTAAAAGGCTGTGAGGTTTAATTGAAGAGAATTAGAATTTGCACGTTAAAAAAATGAAAGGAGGAGCATAGAGATGGCATCATCACTGCTCGAATTGACGGCCAACATAGTCTCTTCGCATGCGTCGGTCACAGAAATGTCGGGCGAAGATCTGCTTCTGGAACTGCAGAAGGTGCATGTGGCACTGCAGAAATTAGAAGTCGAAGCCGGCGAAGGTGCTGAAAAGGCCGAGACCAAAGGACCCGCCGTTTCTTTAAAGAAGGCATTCCAACCGGACCAGGTAAGCTGCATGCTTTGCGGCAAGAGCGGGATGAAGACCCTCGCCCGCCACCTCGCTCAAGTGCACGGCCTCAAGCCTGGCGAATACAGAAAACAGTTTGGCATCCCGAGCAATCAGGCACTTACGGCGAAGAACTTCTCGGAAGCGCGCAGAAGGATGGCGCAGGAGAAGGGACTTGCCGACAACCTGGCCAAGGCGCGGGCAGTGCGTGCTGCCAAACTTGCCGCCAAAACGACCGGCACTGAAAGGAAACCGGCCAAGGCGCCACGGGTTCCGAAGCAGAAAAGAATGAGCGCTTAGGGATAAGCTCAATAAATGGAAATGTAAAAGCCGCCCGGAGGGTGGCTTCTTTTTTTGTGGAGTAACGACTATTTCTTCTGAAGCAGGAACTGTATTAGTAACGAAGAAGACACTTCTTAATTTTTTCCCCTGCTCTCATTACTTCTCTGACAAAGAGCGATCGGCAAATCACCTATGCTTGGCCGGCCGGGGCTTCGGGAAGCCGGATTTGCCCCTCGCCGCACCACTGTCGGCAGCGCCCGTTTTGGCAGGCCCCCTCTTGGCGACCACTCCGGTCTTGCGGGGTCCCCGTCCGGAGCCTGCACCGGCACCCTTTCTTCTGAGCCTGGTGACCTCCTCGGGCTGCAGGAAGCGGAATTGGCCGGGCTTCATGTCCCCGATCTCAAGGAAGTCGTACCGGGACCTCTTCAGCCGCACCACGTTCAGCCCCACCGCCTCGCACATTCGCCGCACCTGCCGATAGCGTCCCTCGTGGATGGTGATGGAGATCCAGGAATTGTGCTCGCTTTCGCTGACCGGAACCACCTTGGCCGGCGCAGTCATCCCGTCCTCGAGCTTGACGCCCTCGGTAAGCCTGTTGATCTGCTCCTCCGAGACATGCCCGCTCACCCTCACCAGATATCCCTTGTCCACCTCGTGGCTCGGGTGCATGAGAGTATTGGCGAGCGCTCCGTCGTTGGTGAGAAGCAGCAGCCCTTCGGTGTTGTAGTCGAGGCGCCCGATCGGGTAGACACGTTCCTTGACGCCTTTCAAGAGGTCCGTCACGATGGGGCGTCCTTCCGGGTCCTTCATGGTCGTCATGTAGCCGACAGGTTTGTACAGGAGGATGTAGACCCGTTTCTCTTCAATGGATACGGCTTTGCCATCGACCGTGATCATATCGGTGTCCGGATCAGCCTTGGCGCCGAGTTCGGTGATTACCTCGCCGTTGACGGCAACCCTGCCGTCAGTGATGATCTTTTCGGATTCGCGGCGGGAGGCAATTCCCGCCTGTGACAGTATTTTCTGCAAACGCTCCTGCATTTTATCTCCCGGCAGGGTCACCCCCCACCTGATTGTTCGGCTGGTATCGCTCTTGAGC
>NZ_JBXKJL010000500.1:0-9071 GCF_056994735.1 Geomonas sp. | reverse complement strand
ATGGCAAGGTAGGTGCGGGGATCGTAGGCCTTCTTGTCCCCCATCTCGCCGTCCACCCGCAGCACCCCGTCGTAGTGGGTGAACATGTGACCGGCGATGGGGCGGGTGAAGGCGTACTGGGTGTCGGTGTCGATGTTCATCTTCACCACGCCGTAATCCAGGGCCTCGTGGATGTCGCTTAGCCCTGAACCGGAGCCGCCGTGGAAGACCAGGTGGAAGCGGGCCGCAGCGCCGTAGCGCTTCACCACCGCATCCTGGCACTCCTTGAGGATCGACGGCTTGAGCTTGACCGCGCCGGGCTTGTAGACCCCGTGGACATTGCCGAAGGTGGCCGCGAGGAGGTAGTGGCCGCCGATTTCGTTGAGCCGCCGGGCCACCTCCAGCGTGTCTTCCGGGGTGGTGTAGAGCTTGGCGCTGGCCTCGGCCTTGACGCCGTCCTCCTCCCCGCCGACCACCCCCGCCTCGATCTCCAGGATCAGCTCGCTTTTCTTGAAACGCTCCAGAAGCCTGGCGGCGGTTTCCAGGTTGTCCTTGAGGGGGAGGGCGCTGCCGTCGAACATGTGGCTGTTGAAGAGGTTGGTCTGGCCCGCGGCACGCCTGCGTTCGGTCTCCGCCACCAGCGGCAGCACGAAGGAGTCGAGCTTGTCGGCCTGGCAGTGGTCCGTGTGCAGTGCCACGTAGATCGGATAGCGGGCAGCCACCCGGTGCACGTGCTCGGCAATGGAAATGGCACCGAGGGGCATATCCTTTACCGCCGTTCCCGAAGCGAAGGCGGCGCCCCCGGTCGAGACCTGGATGATGCCGTCGCTCCTGCTCTCGGCGAGCCCCCTCAACACGGCATTGGCCGTGGTCAGGGAGGTGACGTTGATGGCCGGGTAGGCGAAACGGTCGGCCGCCGCCCGGTCGAGCATCTCGCAATAGGTCTTGAAATCGGCAACCGGCATGGCTCCTCCTGTCGATGGGGTTTCGTATGATCTTTGATGGTTTCGCCAATTCTCCTGCAGGGTCCTCTCCTCTCACCCCAACCAGGCATTCGCCTCATTGAGTCGATCAAAGTACTTCACCTGGCTGCGCCTGAATCCTGCTCCGGTGAACATCAGCATCCTGCTTTCCCATTTGCGATCGCCCACGATGGCGATTCTCGAGATGCTGTTGCCGTACTTCACCAAGAAGGTCATGTCGTTCCACTCTTCACTCCCCACCCAGCCGCTGAAGTCCGGCTCGACCATAACCAGCACCCTGGCCTGCTCATGGGGGTCCATTCCCTTGACCCCGCCGGCCTGGATGGCGTCCATCTCCTCCTTGCGGAGCGCGCCGCTGATGCGGACCACCCAGATACCTGTCTTGTCCTGCGCTATGCTTGCGCCCATAAAAAGCTCCTTTCTAAAACATCCCCCTCTCTCCTGCAGCTTCACCCACCCCCCAACCCCCTCCCGTCAAGGGAGGGGGAGGTTAGTTAGAGGCACCCGCGAAGAGCACCGCCAGCGAACGCGGCGGCAGGCCATAGCTTCCGTCTGCGACCGGCGGCGCCTCACCGAGCGGCACAATGTCGGCAGGGGAGGCGAGTGAGGTGTCGACCCAGCGGCGCCACCCCTCTCCCTGTAGCTGCAGCGGCGGAAGCTCGAACACCAGGGGAGTCCACCAGGCATTCACCATGATGTGGAAGACAACCCTTCCCGACAGGTTCCAGGCGGTAAGTGCCAGGCCGTGCGAGTCCTTTCCCCAATCCGGCTGTCCCAGCCTCGTCCCATGCCACTCCAGCCTTGACCTCGCGAGGAGCTTGTTGAGGGTCAGCTCCGGGTTCACCACCGCCAGCTCCCGGTTGAGCCGTCCCTCGATCAGCAGGCGCACGAAACGGTGGATCTCTGCGTGCCGCTCGAGCAGAGTCCAGTCGAACCAGCTGATCTCGTTGTCCTGGCAGTAGGCGTTGTTGTTTCCCCCCTGGCTCCGCCTCGCCTCGTCCCCCATGAGCAGCATGGGCGCGCCGAAGGCGATGAGGTTCACCGCCAGGAAGTTCTTTACCTGACGGTTCCTGAGCGCTTCCACCTCGGGGTCATCGGTCGGGCCCTCGACTCCGCAGTTCCAGCTCAGGTTGTCGTTGCCGCCGTCCCGGTTTTCCTCGCCGTTGGCCTCGTTGTGCTTTGTGTTATAGGAAACGAGATCGTTGAGGGTGAAGCCGTCGTGGCAGGTGACGAAGTTGACGCTCTGTTCAGGCTCGCGCTCATCTCCCCCGTAAATGTCGGGACTGGCCAAAAGCCGGGAGGCGAACCGGGATATGGTGCCCGCGTCACCCTTCAGGAAGCTCCGCACGTCATCGCGGAATTTTCCGTTCCACTCCTGCCAGCTGTCGCCGATGAAGCTCCCCACCTGGTAAAGCCCCGCGGCGTCCCAGGCTTCCGCGATCAGCTTGATCCCTGCCAGGGCCGGGTCGGTCTCGATGTCCCACAAAAGCGGCGGGTCCTTCAGGGGGCATCCCTGCGCGTCCCGGGCCAGGATCGACGCCAGGTCGAAACGGAAGCCGTCCACGTGCATTTCGTTGACCCAGTGGTGCAGGCTGTCTATGACGAGCCGACGCACGATGGGGTTGTTGGCGTTGAAGGTGTTTCCGCAGCCGGAGTAGTCGGCGTAGCCGGCCCCGTCGGGGGTCAGCATATAGTAGAAATTATTGGCCAGTCCCCGGTAGCAGAGGGTGGGGCCTCGCTGGTCCCCCTCCGCGGTATGGTTGAAGACCACGTCCAGGATAACCTCCAGGCCGGCACGGTGCAGAGCCTTCACCATGTCGCGGAACTCGTCGAGGGGGCCCAGGGGATCGGTTCGTGAACTGTAACCCGCATGGGGAGCGAAGAAGGAGAGGGGGCTGTACCCCCAGTAGTTGGTAAAACCCTCGGGGGCGTCGAAGGGATCGAACTGGAAGACCGGCAGGAGCTCGATGGCCGTGACCCCCAGCTGCCGCAGGTAGGGGATCTTTTCCACCAGTCCCGCGTAGGTGCCGCGCTTGTCGCGGGGGACCCCTGAAGAGGGGTGGCGGGTGAATCCTCCCACGTGCAGCTCATAGATTACCGTCCGCGAGAAGGGGCGCTTCAAGGGGGTATCCCCCTCCCAGTCGTACTGGCGGGGGTCTGCCACCACGCTCTTCATGGCCAGGGCCGTGTTGTCGCCAGGCCGGGCTGCGGCCGCCCGGCTGTAACCCGCAGGGACCGCCAGCGCGCGGCCGTAGGGATCGAAGAGGAGCTTCTCCGGGTCGAACCGGTAACACTGATTCGCCCCGTCAGGCCCCGCGGCGCGGTAGCCGTACAACTGGCCCGGGCCGACACCCGGGACGAAAACGTGCCAGTAATGGTAGCTGCGGTTGAGCCTCGGATCCAGCGTTACGGTCCGGGAGGGCCTGGAGTCGTCGACACGGTCGAAAAGGAGGAGCTCGAGGGAGGTGCAGTCCCGCGAGAAGATGCTGAAATTCACCCCGTCGGGGAATATGGTGGCGCCCAGTGGCGAGCTTCGTCCCGACGCGCTCCCCGGCGCATCCTCCCTGCTGGCTATCTTCCCGCCGGTCATGGTACCCCCTCCCTATTTCCCGCTCCCGCCAGCCAATCTGCCGACCGCAGATATCCAGGGGTAGCCATCCGAGATTCATGCCAATGGCAAGTCGTGCTCTGATATCGATAAGCATCTGAAAGATAGGAGGTTTGTTGGGTCCAAATGGAAGCTGTGACGGGGAGAGAAAAACAAAAGGGCGGGATTTCGTCTTTAAGGCGATATGTCGTCTCGACAGCGCCAACGTCCGGCCCGCGGGAGGGCCGGGGATCTATTCCAGGAACCGTACCCTGCCGGTCTTGATTTCACAGACCGCCCCCACGAGTTTGTAGATCCCTTCGGCAAAGCGGGCACGCCCTTCGGGCGACTCGGCTATCTGCCGCATCGTCCAGCGAACGTTGGCTTCGACGGCGAGTCTTGACTGGAGCGCCGGCTCGGCATTTTCATCGATCAGTTCCAGGCACGGCAGGATATGTTGCAGGAGGAGCTGAATCCGCGCCGGTTCTTGGGCGTGGTGAAATTTCACATCGAGCGCCGCCTGGACTGCACCGCACTTTTCATGGCCCAGCACCACGAACAACGGCGTCTGCAGATGCAGGCGGGCATACTGCATGGATCCTGCGATTTCGGGCGACAAGACGTTGCCGGCGACCCGGATCACGAACAACTCCCCGAAATCGGCGTCGAAAATGAGTTCCGGCGGCACCCGGGAGTCGCTGCAGCCGATGATGGTGGCGTAGGGGTGTTGACCCTTGGCAAGGGCCTCCAGGACGTCCTTGTGGAAGGTGGGGAAGCGGGGCGTCCCCTTCAGGAACCGCTCATTCCCCTCGACCAGGCGCTTCAAGCCTTGCTCCGCGCTGACAGGAAGCGGAGTATTGTTACGATTCATGGTTTTCCCCCTGAACGGCAGTGCCCGAGGCTGCCCGGGCGGGATCAGCCTGCAGGCGGACGGCTAGTCACCCCGGCCGGTCGGCGCCTCTGCGGGCGGCTTGGCAGGCGGCTCGTACCACTGGCTCTTCGGCACCACCGCCGCCGACTTCGGGTCGAACATGTAGTGGGGCGACATGATCTGCACCCCGAACTCGTTGAAGGCGTCCTGGATGTTCATGTGCAGGTCGGAGTAGATAACCGGCATTTGTTGGGGTGCCCCGGTGTAGGCGTTCAGTTCGTAGCGAACGTAAAAATCGTCGAGGGCGGTCTGCAGGACAAAAGGCGAAGGATCGCGCAGCAGTCCGGGGGTCCGCTCTGCGGCCTGCAGCAACAAGGCGTGGACCTGGCGCCACGGCGTGCTGTAGCCGATGGTCACCGCGGTATGGATGATGAGAGCGCTCTCCCTGGCCGAGACACTGTAGTTGGTCACATGACTGTTGAGGATGACCGCGTTGGGAACCACCACTTCTTCGTTCTTGAAAGTCCGCAGGTGGGTGACAAGAAGCCTCATCTTGGTCACTTCGCCGACGAAATCCCCGATTTTTATCCAGTCTCCCTTCAGGAAGGCCCGCCGGTAGGTCAGGTCCAGGCCGGCAATGATGTTGGAAACCGTCGATGATGAACCGAGCGAGATGAGTACCCCCAGGAAAATAGAGATCCCTTTGAAGGCGGGCGAGTCTGAGCCGGGGAGATACGGGAAGGCCACCACTGCAACGAAGGCGATCACCATGAAGCGTGCGATCTTTAAGGTAGGCTTGGCCCATTCGGGATAGAACCCGGAGAAGGTGATGTTTCCCTTTTCCACCTCTTGCGCGAAAAGGCGCATGAACTTGAGGAGGTAGGTGGTAACAGCGACAAGGACGACGAGAAAGATCAGGTTCGGAATGTAATGGACCAGACCCTTCTCCATTGTTCCCAGGGGAACCATCAGGTAGTGCAAAAGTTCACCGCTGAGGGGACGGGTCCAGGGAAAGGAACTGAGGGTAAAGTGGACGTAGACGTAGAGAAGGACCAGCATGACCAGGATCCGTGCAGACCGCATCGCTCCGAGAATAAGCGCTTTGACCTGTTCGGAACGGAGAACCTCGAATTTCTGAAACCTGACGGAGAGTTCTCTCCGTCCTTCGACCGCTCCCCGCACCCTCCGGTGCACTGTCCGGATCAGCAGCCATGCGCAAAGGATCACCACGGTGGCGACAATGCTCCTTACAACACCGTGCAGGATGTTTGTCGGAGTGCGGGCCTGTCGATACTCTTCCACGGCAGCGCGGGCTTTCCCGGCGTACTCCTTGGCCATTTCCTGCCGGGTCACCCCTGCCGGCCGGGCGTCGGAGTCATAAATCAACATAATGATCCGGTCACCCGCCATAATGTCGGTCGAAACGTCGGAATCGAAGCTTGTGATGGAGTCGGTGCGGATGGTGGGGTCTTCGGCTATCTTCGTTAGCCGCTCGCCGATGCCTCTTGCACGTTGGTCCGCGGTCAGGGCATGGTATGTCGGGACGGAAAAGACAGCCGTTCCGCCCAGCATGACCGGCGCACTCTGGACCGGGCTCGGTTTGACCGTGGCGGACTGCGCCGGCTTTGGCTGGGCTTCTCCCGACAGCGCTGGGGGATGAATGAAAAGGGCTGTCAGGACGGCCAGAAGATACGCTCCCCACTTCATGCGGGCTCCAAGAAAAACCTTGCCATATTTCCAGCCAACGGTATCGTCACCCCTCCCCCTGAGGGTGCCAGGGGGGGGGAGTTGCCAACGAAGTCGTTAATGGCGCCTTTCCCCCCACCCTAACCCTCCCCCTCAAGGGGGGAGGGGACTTCTTTCTTTGCGAGGGTGCACGAACGGCCCTTCCACTTCAAGGGTAGGAGACAGGCTTTTCGTGCCGAAGGGCGCTTCAGCCCGCAGGCACTGTGGGGACGGGGTGGATCCGGAAGAGATCATGGCCACGGCTAACTTTTAAGGAAAGGCTGGGGTCCCCGGGTGGCCTGTCCGACCTCCTCTCGCATTGGCCCGCGGGGCTGGGTCTTCCAGATGTTTGCGCAGTAGTCGCGGATCGAGCGGTCCGATGAGAATTTTCCCATTCGGGCCACGTTCAGTATAGACATCTCGGTCCATTTCTTCTTGTCCCGGAAGACCGCGTCGACCCTGTCCTGGCAGTCGATGTAGGCCTGGTAATCGGCTAGCAGCAGGTAGTCGTCCCGGCAGAGAAGCTGGTCAACCAGCGGCTGGAAGAGGCCAGCCTCGCCGGGGGAGAACCTCCCGGCCGCGATCTGGTCGATCGCCTCCTTGAGCTGCGCATTCCCCTGGTACCAGCTCCGCGGGTCGTACCCCCGCGACCTCAGTTCCTCGACCCCGGCGACGTCGAGGCCGAAGAGGAAGAAGTTTCCATCCCCCACCTCCTGGCGGATCTCCACGTTCGCGCCGTCCAGGGTGCCGACGGTGAGGGCGCCGTTCAGTGAGAATTTCATGTTGCCGGTCCCGGAGGCCTCTTTGCCGGCGGTCGAGATCTGCTCGGAGAGGTCGGCTGCCGGGTAGACCTTCTGGCCGTTGGTCACGTTGAAGTCGGGAAAGAAGACCACCTTTAGCCGCCCGGCCACGTCGGGGTCGTTGTTGACCACCTCGCCCACCGAGTTGATCAGCTTGATGATCAGCTTGGCCATGTGATAACCGGGAGCCGCCTTGCCGCCGAAGATGAAGGTCCGCGGCGTCACCAGCCCCTTCGGGTCCCGCTTGATCCTGTTGTAGAGGGTGATGATGTGGAGCACCTTGAGGTGTTGCCGCTTGTACTCGTGGAGGCGTTTCACCAGGACGTCGAACATGCTGGTGGGGTCTACCTCGATGCCTGTCCGCTCCCTGATCAGTGCCGCCAGCACGCGCTTGTTTTCTTCCTTTACCTCCTGCCAGCGCTGCTGGAAGGATGCGTCCGCCGCGAAATCCTGCAGCCGCCGAAGCTGGTCCGATTGAGTCACCCATCCCTCGCCGATCCTCTCCGTGATGAGCCCGGTGAGACCGGGATTGCTGAGGACCACCCAGCGGCGGGGGGTCACGCCGTTGGTCACGTTGCAGAAAAGTTCCGGGTGGATCTCGTAGAAATCCCGCAGCACCGTCTGTTTCAGGAGTTCGGTATGAAGGGCGGCCACTCCGTTGACGGCGTGACTGCCGACTGTGGCCAGGTTGGCCATGCGCACGTAGCGGGTGCCGCTTTCGTCGATGATCGACAGGCGCGCGAGCCGCTGGTCGTCTCCTGCGTGGAGCTGGCGCACCTCGTCGAGGAAGCGCCGGTTGATCTCGTAGATGATCTCGAGGTGGCGGGGGAGGGTGGCTGCGAAGAGGGGGAGCGGCCATTTCTCCAGGGCCTCGGGGAGGAGGGTGTGGTTGGTGTAGGCAAGGGTGGAGCGGGTTATGCCCCAGGCTTTATCCCAGTCAAGCTGGTATTCATCCACCAGCAGCCGCATCAGTTCCGCCACCGCGATCGAGGGGTGGGTATCGTTGAGCTGGACCGCAAATCTCTCGGGGAAGGTCTCCAGGCTCCTGCCGGAGAGGAGGTGGATGCGGATCATGTCCTGCAGCGAGCAGGAGACGAAGAAGTACTGTTGCGCCAGGCGGAGCGTCTTGCCGATCTGCGGCTCGTCGTTGGGGTAGAGCACCTTGGAGATGGTCTCGGAGATCACCTTCTTGTCCACGGCGCGGTAGTAATCCCCCACGTTGAAGGCCTCGAAATCGAACGACTCCACCGCTTCCGAACTCCAGAGCCGCAGCATGTCTGTCATCCCCGACCGGTAGCCGGCCACGGGGGTGTCATAGGCGATCCCCTTGACCACCCTGCCGGGCACCCACCGCACCCGCAGCCGACCGTCTTCGGCGGTGAACGATTCCGTGCGCCCGCCGAAATTGACGTTATAGGTGATCTCCGCACGGCGGATCTCCCAGGGGTTCCCCATCCGCAGCCACTTGTCGGTCTTCTCCACCTGCCATCCGTTGCGGATCTCCTGGTCGAAGATCCCGAATTCGTAGCGGATGCCGTAGCCGATGGCGGGGACCCGCAGGGTGGCAAGGGAGTCGAGGTAGCAGGCGGCGAGCCTCCCCAGACCGCCGTTGCCAAGCCCCGGCTCCTCCTCCTGGCGAAGGAGGTCGTCCAGCTCCTGGCCAAGCTCGGTCGCCGCCTGCCGGACCGCTTCCATGATCCCGAGGTTCACCAGGTTGTTCCCCAGGTGGGGACCCATCAGGAATTCTGCCGACAGGTAGCTGACGATCTTGACGTCCTTGTCATTGAGGTGACTCAGGCTCTGGAGCCAGTCTTCCAGCATCCGGTCCCGCACGGCATGGGCAACGGCCATGTACCAGTCGTTTCTGGTCGCGAGGGCGGGAGGACGCGCCTGGGTGAAGTGGAGGTGGTCGAGGATCGCCTCTTTGATCTCCCCGGTACTCATGCCCCGTCGGGCGTTTTTCTCCGCGGATTCGGTGCCCTCCCTGGTCGTGCTCTTCTCTGCCATGGTGTCACCTCTCGTATTTTTTGAAGACCATGTCGGCGATGGTCCCGGCGATCAGCTCCTTCCTCAGCTTGCTGTTATTGAAGATCGCATGGTAGTAGCGAGGCTCGTGTTCGTCCGCG
>NZ_JBXKJL010000499.1:0-3571 GCF_056994735.1 Geomonas sp. | reverse complement strand
TCCATTATTTACAGTGCTTACCTACGGTAACACTCAGAGCTGTCAGATCCTTACGCCAGTCGTGCCTTGCCGACTCAGCGAAATGAAATACCGGCTCCGCCCGATCCGCTTTCAAGACAACCTTGTTTTACTTTGAAAAAAACACACCGGATCCCGGCAACAGGGCAAGCGAAGGAGCGGACTATCTGAACAGACATGACCGGGGCATCGGGCGCAAAAAAAGGGGCGCGGCATTATGCCGCACCCCCTGCCTTGCCACCCGTCCGGGTGGGTAGAGCAACGATACCAGTTAATGATCTATCGCCTTGGCGATACCTATCCCGGTGTTCTGGCGGACGTACATCTCGTCGAACATCTCCTCGGCACGCCTATCCCTGAAGGCCAGACAGCCGAAGATGGCGGCAAGGAAACCTAACGGCACAGAAACGATGCCGGGGTTTTTCAGCGGGAAGAGGGGCTTGTCGAGCCCCATGAGCGAGGTTTCGTCCTTGTTGGCCTGGTAATCCTTGCGCGCCTTCTCCAGGGCCGACAGATCCTTGGGCGCCAGCGCGACCCCTTCCGCCTGCTTTTTCTCGAGCGTCACCACGACCTTCTTGGCATCCTCGGCGATCTTCTTCGGATAGGTCATGTTGGGAGAGACCAGCACGAGGCCTATGGCGGCAACAGTCCCCACCACGATCCCCGACACGATCCCGGCTGTATTGAATCTCCTCCAGCACAGGGACAGGATGATCACCGGGAAGTTCCCGGAGGCCGCAACCGCGAACGCCAGGGCAACCAGCGCGACGATATTCTGTTTTTCGGCGGCGATCCCCATGAAGATTGCCGCGGCGCCCACGACCAGCGAGGTGATCCTGGCCACCCTCACCTGCTCATGCTGATCCGCCTTGCCGTCACGGATGATGTTCACGTAGATATCATGTGCGATGGCGGCGGAAGCTGCCAGTACCAGGCCGGAGACGACGGCGAGGATGGTGGCGAAGGCAACGGCGCAGACAAAGGCGAGGAACATGTCGCCGCCGATGGACCCCTCGCCGCCGCCGAGGAACTGGGCGAGGAGCAGGGTGGCCATATTTCCGCCCTTATCCATGGCGGCAACCTTCTGCGGGGAGATGTGGATGGCGGCGCCGAAGCCAAGCAGGGTGGTCAGGATAAAGAAGATGCCCATCAGGAAGACGGAAATCCGGATCGACTTGCGGGCTTCCTGGGCGTTGGGGACGGTGAAGAAACGCATCATGATGTGCGGCAGACCGGCGGCACCCAGGATCCAGGCAAGGCCGAGGGAGACCTGGTCGAGCGGATTCTTAAGGAAGAGTCCGGGCTGAAGGAAGCGCTTTCCATAGTCGAAGCCCGGCACCGGAAGGGGATCCTTCAGCAGGGTCATCCGCACATGGTCCTGAACGTTGGGACTGTTCACGACATCGGAGAAGAGGCGAAGCGGGTTCATCCCGGACTTGAGGAAGACGAGGAAACTGATGAGCGCCGCGGCGGAAATCAGCAGCGCGGCCTTGATGATCTGCACCCAGGTGGTGGCCTTCATGCCTCCGAAGACCACGTACACGATGAGCAAGGAGCCGACCCCGATAACCGAAACGCGGTACGGGATATCGAGCAGCAGTTGCATGAGCTTCCCGGCGCCGACCATCTGGGCGAGGAGATAGAAGACGGAGACCACCACGGTGGAAATCGCCGCCGCGGCGCGGACGGCCTTGGCGTTGCCGCGGGCGCAGAGGATGTCCCCCATGGTGTACTTGCCGGCGTTTCGCAGCGGTTCGGCCATCAGCAGGAGGATCGTTACGAATCCGAGGATGGGACCGGTCGAGTACAGGAAGCCGTCGATGCCGTACAGGGAGATGAGGCCGGACATGCCGAGGAAGGATGCGGCCGAAACGACGTCACCGGTGATGGCCCAGCCATTCTGCGCGCCGGTGATGCCTCCGCCGGCCGTGTAGAAGTCGGCGGCCGTCTTGGTTTTCCGCGCCGCCCAGACGACGACACAGAGGGTGCAGCCGATGATCAGGCCGAACATGCTCAGGGTAATTATCTTGTTGGTCTTGACCTTCGCCGGGGCAGGCGCCGGGGGAGCACCCTTGGCAGCTACCGGAGAGGCGACGGTCGCGGCAGCGGCGACAGGGGCAGCCGCTCCGGTCACGGCAGCGGCAGCGACGGTTTTGGAGGAGGCCGCGGGCTCGGCGGCGTACGCGACCGCACCGAGGGAAAGGGCGACAATACACGATGCGACAATTTTTTTCATAGCGTCACTCCTCATTATTTTACCTGGGCAACCAGTTCCCTGGTCAACCGGTCGAAGTCCCGATCCGCCACCCTGCCGTAGTGGATGGCAATAACAAAGGAAATCACGAATTGGGCAAGGGCAAAGAGGTAACCGACGTTGATGTTGCCGAAGACCTCGATGCTGAAGAGTCCCGGAGTGTACCCTGCGCCCAGGAGGAGAAGGAAATAGCTTCCTGCGGAAAAGGCCCACCAGCCGTAAAGAAAGTATTTCTTCCTGCGGTGGAGTTCAACGAACGCGGGACTTTTGGCTATTTCAGCCCAATTGTGTTGTTGTGCCATAAAGATGCTCCTTTTGTGGTGGAAGATATCCGTTGCGCCACTCGCCCTCCCTGCAGATCCTTGCCAGTCGGGATCCCCCTTCCGCTATTCCAGCCGTCCTCTCTCCTTTATGTGTTTACGCCCCCGTCAAACCGGGTCCTTTCCGGGGTCAGCCCTTCCACCTCCGTACGCCGCCAATACCGTGGTGCCCCTTTAAGTCCGGTCAGGAACGACTCCCTTTCACACAGCCGAACTTCATGGCCAGGAGTTCGCCGCCGGCCACCAGCGAGGGCACGATCTCCTCTTCAATCCTCTCCTTGACCATCCGGAAGGAAGGACCGAGCACCGTCAGTGCGCACACCACCTTGCCGGCATAATCCCGCACCGCAGTGGCGACGCTGCACATCCCCTCCTCCAGCGAGCCGACATCGACCGCCACCCCTTTGCTCCGAATGCCGTCAAGCTCCTCGAAAAGCTTTTCCAGGTCGGTACTCTTGAGGCCCCTCTTCCTGCCCCGAAAAAGCTTCTCCAGCAGGTCTCGCGACTGCAGGGCACGGATGGCCTTGCCGGCCGTGGTGGTCAGCGATGGGAAGCCCTTGCCGACCAAAGTGGCCACCCTTTCCTGCCGGGATATCTCAGCCACATCCAGGACGACGACCTCGTCGTTACGCAAGACCGACAAGCAGACCGCTTCACCATGTTTCTTGGCCAGTTCCTCAAGGAAGGGACGCGCATGTACGATGATGCTGACGTGGTTGATCAGGTGCTGCGTCCGCCCGACCGCAACCAGGGCAAGGGAGTACCCGCCCAGATCATCGCGCTCCACCATCCCGCGCCTTTCCAGGGCGCCGATGAGAGTCACCGTCTCGCCCCGGGTGATTCCGAGCCTCTCGGCGATGCCTGCCACGGTGAGGCCCGGGCCATCCTCTGCCAACATTTCCAGGACAGCGAGTATGCCGTCCAGGGATACTCCGGTTATTGCGTTGACCTGCTGAGCATGTTGCATCTCCCCTCCGTT
>NZ_JBXKJL010000498.1:0-10606 GCF_056994735.1 Geomonas sp. | reverse complement strand
TGTTCAGCCAGTCATGCCCCGCCTTCAGCTCTTCAGCAGACATCCCCCGCGGAATGAAGTTCACCTCTCCCATGTCGTAGTTTCGCCAGTCGTTTGAGGTGATCCTCCCCTCCCCCTCCAGCCTCTCGCGCACCCGCGTCCCCGGATATGGCGTCAGAATCGGGAAGATGGCGGCCTCGAGCCTCGCCTCTTCGCAAAAGCGCAGGATCGGTTCGAAAATGGCCGGTGTATCTCCGTCACACCCAAGGACGAAGGAGCCGAGGATGCCGATGCCGTTATCCCTGAAGGCCTTCGCCTGGTCCAGGTACCCCTTGGCCTCGTTGGTGCTTTTGCCGATCGCCGCCAGCGTCTGCTGGTTCAGCGACTCGAAACCGACAAACATCCCCACGCACCCGGCCTCGCCTGCGGCACGCATCAACTCGCCGTCGAGGGCGAAGTCGATAGGAGCGTGGGAGAGCCATTTCAGCCCCATCCCCTTCATCCCGGAGAAAAGGGCCAGGGCGTAGCGCCGGTTGGCGACCAGGTTGTCATCGACGAAAAAGACGAAGGAGCCGCTCTTTCGCAGCGTGTCCAGCTCGTTCAGCACCAGGTCCAGCGGCTTTTCCCGATACTTTCTGCCAAAGAACGCGGTGACCGAACAGAACTCGCAGTCATGGGGACAGCCGCGGGTGGTCTGTATGGTGTTGGTGAGGAGGTACCCGCTGCCGGCGAAGATCTCGCGGCGGGGGACCGGGACCGCTCCCATGTCCAGGAGGGTTGTGTGACGGTAAATGCGCTGCAGGTTTCCCCGCGAAAAGTCTGAGACGACCCGCGGCCAGATTAGATCACCCTCGCCGACCACGACGGCGTCGACATGCTTCGAAGCCTCCTCGGGAAGGTTACTGGCATGGAAGCCTCCCATCACCACGGCCTTGCCCCGGGCACGGAAGGCTGCGGCTATCTCATAGGCACGCGGCGCCTGCGGGGTCATGGCGGTGATACCCACCAGGTCCACGTCCGCGTTCAGGTCGAGCGGCTGCATGTTCTCGTCGCCCAGCATAACCTCCCACCCCTCGGGAGTGGCGGCGGCGATGGCGGCAAGGGAGAGCGAGGGAAACTTGAAGCCGAGCTCCCCCCAGAGTCTCCCCTTGGGCCATCCGGGCGATACGAGCAGCAGCCTCATGCAGCGTGCTGGGCTATGTAGTCAGCCATGCTGCGGACCGACTGGAAAACCTTGGTGCCGACGGCGGCGTCGGGTACCACGACACCGAAGCTGTTCTCCATGCCGACCACCAGTTGCAGGGCGTCGATCGAGTCGAGCCCCAACCCCTCTCCGAAGAGAGGCGCGTCGGTATCGATGTCGGCTACCGACATGCCGTCGATGCGAAGGCTGTCGATGATCAGCTGTTTTACCTGGGATATAAGTTCGTCTGTCATCTGCTACTCCTTTTCGGGAGCCTATTCTTCACCCCCCCAGTAATCGAAGAAGTTGTACCACTGATCGGGGTACGACCTGATATACGCTTCAAAGATCCGCAGTACCTCTTTGGTCTTTTCCTCGATCACGCGGTCCCGCTCATGGCGTTCCGCCTGAAAGAATATGGGGTCACCCATTATGGCGGCGTAGCGCTCGCCCTCCAAGGGTACGAAGACCGGAATGACCGGCGCGCCGGTAGCCAGGGCCAGGTAGGCGGCCCCCATCGGGATGGGGGTGGGCTTGCCAAAGAAATCGAAGTCCCTGGTGTGGGATGAACCGTCCCTGTCGCCGAGGATGGCCAGCACCTCGTTGCGGTTCAGCGCACTGACAGCCTCTACTATGGCAAGGGACGAGGTAACCTCGCGATCGACATAGATGAAGTTGACCCCCCTCTCCCGCCTGATGACCTCCCGCTGGGCATTCACCTTCTCATCCGGCTCGGGAAAGGTGAGGATGTTCATCGGGTAACCCTTCTCGGCCAGCCCAAGCCCACCGAGTTCCCAGTTGCCGAGGTGGATCGAGATCAGGATGGCCCCGCGACCGGCGGCCAGGGCATCGTTTAGCGGCTTTTCCGTCGTCCAGCGCCCGATGAGGTTCAGGAGGCCCGCCCCGCGCAGCCTCATCATCAGCAACTGGTCGCACCAGTTACGGCTGAACTTGTAGAAGGCCGAAAGGACCAGCCCCTCCACTTTGTCTTCGCCGGTGACGACCCTGAGGTTGCTCCTCAGGCCACGTCGCTCTTTTCCCAGAATGAGATAGAAAAGCCACCCCGTGACCAAGGCGAACGGGGCATGCAGAAAACGCGGGACCAGGGTGGTGAAGAGTCTTATGAGAAACAGGTTCAGATTGCTGTAAAGTGCCAAGACAACCCTTCTTTTGATTATCTGCGGATGTACTGCCAAGTCCCCTCCCCCCCGGGAGAGGGTCAGGGCGAGGGGGGCCTCCACGAAGCGGCACCGGCCCATCGGTGGCAACTTCCCTCACCCGGCCTGCGGCCACCCTCTCCCGCAGGGAGAGGGGATCTCCGCCGTTACCCCTTGATGTTCCCCGACCTAAGCTCCGGGCCTGCGAACTCCCGCTCCCAGGCGGCGTCGGCGATCTCCGCGTAGCGGGCGGAGTAGTCATCCATCGCCTCGGAAAGGTCGGTAAAGATCTCGGCAGCCCCATCGTGGGTGGCGTAAGCCCCGGAGGCGAAGATCTCGCGGCCGACTTCGGGATGATCGATCAGCATGCACGGACGCAACAGGTTCTCGTGCTCCTCCTGCTGCTGCCTGATCTTGACGAAGAGCGGTGAGCGCAGGGCCTCCTTGATGGTCGTCCGGCGGATATTGTCGGCCGCGAAGTGGCAGAAGACGCAGGGCTCGATGTCGCCGTTGGCGTTGACGTGGAAGTACTTGCGCCCCCCGGCGATGCAGCCGCTGATGATCGGCCCGTCGTTCCAGAAATCGATGAAGAGCATCGGCTTCGTGGCCCGGTAGTCGACAGTGGTGCGGCGCATGAAGTCCCGCTGCTCCGGGGTCGGCATCAGTGCGATCTCGGGGTTTCTTCCCACCGGGACGTAGGAGAAGAGCCACATGGCGAAGCAGCCTTTCTCCACCAGCATGTCGATGAAGCGGTCATCGGTGATGATGTCGGTGTTCCTGCTGGTCTGCGTGAACGAACTGCTGAAGGAGAGGCCTGCCTCGCGCAGCAGGTCCATGGCGTGCATCACCTTGGCGAAATGCCCCGGGCCGCGCCGCTCATCGGTCTCCTCCTGGTATCCCTCCAGCGAGAAGGAAGGCATCACGTTCCCCACTTCGATCAGGCGCTCGACCATCCGCTCGTCGATCAGGCCGCCGTGGGTGAAGACCAGAAAGGCCATGTCGGAATGCTTTTTGAAGATCTCGAAGATGTCCTCCTTGAAGAAGGGCTCCCCTCCTGAGATCACGGCGAAGTAGACTCCCATCTCCTTCATCTGCATGAGGACGGAATCGATCTCCTCCAGGGAGAGTTCCAGGGTCTTCTGATAATCGCCGGCGTAGCATCCGTAGCAGTTCAAGTTGCACTTCATGGTGGGACTGATAACCACCGTCGACGGCGGGTAATATCCTTCCTTCTCCTGCCACATCTTTCTCGTGTTGGTTCCGGAGAGGAGGTGGTTGACAAGCAGGTTGGTGATCCACTTGTCGCGCTGGTTCGGGTGAAGGTCGCGCAGGATGCGTCGAGGAAAGTCGATGCTGGGATGGTTGTCACGGATCAGGCCGCGGATCCAGCGGATACGCTCCTTGTAGTACTCCTTCTTGGGGATGAGCTCCATCAGGTGGGTCATCCGCGCCAAATTCTCGTTAGAGGAATTGGTCGCCAAGGAAAGGAGCATGGAGATGATCTTCTCCTGTGAATACTTTTTCAAACCGTGCAGCATAGAATTACTTCTCCCTACTGTCATTGAAGTTACGGCGTCCACGGAAGGCCGTGAAGCAAAAGAGGGTTATTCAGGCACTAGGTCATGCTCCTGTCTGTCAGTCGATCCGTTACTATGACAATACGGGATGAAGATCAGCCCTGCCCGCAACAGCGAGTTAATTATACTTAACAAAGACAGACGGCGCAACTGGATTAAAAGAAAAACGTGTGAGCGCTTCCGGTTTATGAAGTTTCAGCGGTGGGAGCTATGCTCAGAGCGAGTGATAGGACTGACATAGAGCCGATGAAACAGGCTCTACATGTATCGCAGAAAGGTCATGCAGATGTTCCAGGTATCACGGACAGGACGGTAGTGACTTGTGGAGCGGCCGTCTGCCACACGCGCTGCAATGGGTAAAGAACCTACGACGAAACCCCGCCGCCATGCCTTGAGCAGGATCTCCATCTCCATGTTGTAGCCGGTGCTTTGAAGCTCCACCTGCCGCAGCAGGGGGGCGGAGTAGTACCTGAAGCCCGACTGGCTGTCGCTGATCTCGAAACCGGTACGTTTTCGCATGCACCAGACGCCGAAACGGTTCCAGGAACTGCGCAGCCCCGCCATTTCCTCGAACTGGGTGTAGCGCGATGCGATGAGGATGTCATAGCCGTGGCGACAGGCGTGGTCCAGGAGATCCGGTATCGCCGCCACCTCATGCTGCCCGTCGGCATCAATGGTGACCACCCCGTCAAAACCGTTGGACAAGGCCCAGTCGAACCCGGCCTTGAGGGCCCCGCCCTTCCCGCGGTTTTGCCCGAGGCCGATAACCGCCAGCGGCAGGCCGGCAACGCTCTCGGCCGTCGAGTCTGCGGAGCCGTCGTCAACGACGACGACAGGAAGCCCCGTCTCGATGGCCTCGCGGGCCACTGCGGGAATGGTTTTCTCGGCGTTATATGCAGGGATGACTATGCAGACTGCCACGCGGACGCTAACTCCTTCATGGTTTTGAAACTGAAACTGGTCAAAAGATCCTTCAGCCGAAGTCCGGCATCGGTACGAGGTCCATAGCTGACGAAGGACTGAAACGGCGAAAGGGGCAGCCGCGGTCCGTAGGGATCGAGCTCCCTCGGGTGCAGATAGAGAATGGCCGGCGTCAGATTGTGATTGAGTTTTTCCACGGTGCGACGGATGAGGGAGCGAGGGAAGAACCTGAAGCCCCACCCGCCGCCGGTGGGAAGATTTCCTATGGGAGAGGGAGTGACCATCGGGGGAAGCTCGAGCAGCGCCCCATGGGGGGCCGCTATACGAAAGGGTGCACGCGGGCCGCGGCTATTGCCGATGAAGGCAAGGGGGTTGTAGCTGGAATCGTACTGACATCCCTCCTGCTGCAGGATCTCCATGGCCCAAGGTGTTGCGGGACCAAGCGACCACTGCGGGGCCCGGTAACCGGCCGGGCGGCGGCCGCACTGCTGGAAGATGATCTGCGCGGTGCGCCGGACCTCGTCACGGAAGCTCTCCGGCCCCAGCAGGGGGACCAGGGTGTGGGAGTAGCCGTGCGACGCGATCTCATGGCCCTCCCTCACTATCATGGGAACGAGCGAAGGATCTTCCTCGGCGACCGAGCCGAGCATGAAGAAGGTGGCCTTGACCCGGCACTGGTCGAGCAGGTTCAGGATCAGTTCGGTGTTCCGCCGCACCCTACGCTGTTCAGCGGAAACCACGGGTCCACGGACGGCGCAACAGCCGTGATACCAGTCTTCGACGTCGATGGTTAGAGCATTGTGCACCAGGAAACTCACCCCATTTTTAATTAGAGGGATATACACCATCGGAGGGGCCATGTCAATTCAAAGACTTGGCGCACGCGGCGTCCGCTCAATCCGCTGAAGGGGGAGCCCCGCCCCGGTTACAGCGCCGGCAGAGGACGACTATTTCGGAGATGGACGGGCCCTCTGGAACACCCGGGGTGAACCGGAGGGGACCCTGGAAAGAGAGCCTGAGGGGAAGGAAGACCCAGTTATACCAGAATAACGAGATCGAGCGCTGGTGAGTCAGCAGCCAGATACCGAGGTCGAGAAGACGCGGGCTGGCCGGCTGCATCCCGAAGACCGAACTTCTCACGGGGACGAGATGGCAGCGCTCGAGGATGGAGGTGAGCTCTTCAGGTCGGTAACGCCTGACATGGCCTACGAAGTCATCGAAGGCGGTCCACAACCCCGGGTAAAGCGGAACGGAAAGGATCAGGAAGCCATCGTCCTTGAGCACGCGGCCGAGCTCCTGAAAAGCGCGCAGGTGGTCCTCGACGTGCTCGATGACATCGAAGGCGCAGACCAGATCCATCGACGCTTCGGCAAACGGCAGCAAAGTGGCATCACCGAGTTCACCTTCACCGCCCAGCGCATTCAATCTGTCGATAACGGTGGCACTGATGTCGATGAAATGGGTTCCGGAGATGGGGAGCCGCGGCCGAAGCCCGGGTCCTATTTCCAGGCGGTGGGCTGCGTGGGACAGGAGCGGGGCGATGACGGGCCAGGTATTGAAGCTCTCCGGGCGGGTCAGGCGAGTCCTGGACCACAGCGCTTCGTAGAAGCTGTGGTTGGCTCCTGCCACGCCCTGTGTCATAGCCCCGAGCTTGCCTTCTTCCATTACAGTGCGCCCTATTGCAATCAGCACGAACGGCGGCTCACCCTGAGCTTGTCGAAGGCTGAGCTGATAGTTAATTCAAAATTTATAGAGAGACAATAATAGCAGCTAAATCAGTTTTGACAGTATGAAGAGGAGAGTAATTGCCGTTATCACTTCTCGGCCTCAGCCATGTCATGCTCGACATATCTTCCGCAGACGAAGCAGAAAATTCCCGCCAGCGCCATCACCAGCGGGGTCACGAGGAGGGCGTTCCTCAACCCCCAGTGGTCGGACAGCCAGCCGAGAAAGGAAGGAGAGATGGCGTCACCAAGGGCGTGAATGAAGAAGATGTTGGCTGCGAAGGCCATGGCGCGGATCGAAGGGTGGGTTACATTGACGATGACGGTGTTGAGGGGACCGGTGTTGAGAAAGAGGAAAAACTCCGCCACGAAGATGGCTGCCATGCAGGCAGGAAGGCCGGGGGCCAGGATGGCCCAGGCTGCGAAAGGGGTGCCGATCAGAAAGCCCCAGCCGGAGACGAGGAGATACCCTTTGCTGCTCTTTTTTTGCCAACGGTCACCGAGCCACCCCCCCAGCAAGGTGCCGCAGATTCCGGCGACCACGGTGACGGCCCCGAACATGGTGTTCCCTTTTTCCACCCCCATGGCGTGAGCACGGAAGAGAAACGACGGAATCCACTGGGCAAGGCCGCCTATGGCGAAGGTCATGGTAGCCATGGCGATGGTGTTGTAGACGAAGGAGCGGTTTCTGAAGAGGCTTGCGTATCCGGCGGAGGGTTTCCCGGCGCTGTTTTGGGAGGCCGCTTCATCGCCTCCTCTGGGCGGGGTGCGCAACATGGCGATGGGGATCGCCAGGAGAAGACCGGGAAGACCCACCATCAGGAAGGCGGCATGCCAGCCGAAGCGCTCCCCGAGGATGCCACCCAGAAGATAACCGAATGCGCTCCCCACCGGAATAGCCAGGTAAAACCAGGAGAGGATGCGGCCCCTTTTTTCTTTGCTGAAGAAATCGGAGATGAGACCGGGGGAGACGGTGCCGAAGCTCGCCTCCCCTACCCCGACCGTGGCGCGGGCGGCGAGCAGGGTCCGGTAGCCTGGGGCAAGACCGGCGAGCGCTGTGGCCAGACTCCAGACGACCAGCCCTCCCGAAGCCAGCTTGACCCTGCTCCAGCGGTCGCCAAGCCAGCCGAAAGCCGGCGCTATCAGCATGTAACTCACCATGAAGGCGCTGCCGAGTAAACCGAGGGCAGTATCTGAGATGCCCAGATCGATCTTTATAAGCGGGAATACGGCAAAAAGAACCTGGCGGTCTATATAATTCAGCAGGTTCACTGTCACAAGGAGAGCCAGTGCGTAGCGGCGGTAAGGCAAAGAGATCTCATCACTGTTCATCAAGGTTCTCCTCCAGGATCTGTTGCCCGCGCATTATGATAGAGAGTGGGGTCGAATGTCCAGCAATGTGACGGAATGGTCCACTGCTGACGGATATCGGTGCCGTTTGCAGGGAACCTCTCTATCTGAGACTTCGGACGGAATCACCGGGATCATAGGTCCCCCCCTTGTCAAAGGGGGGACAGGGCAGCGTTGTCCAGCTACTTGCACCTGCCCATTTCTCCACATTTCAAGCTCTCCCTCGCCCTCCGGGAGAGGGTCGGGGTGAGGGAAGCCCGTATCTCCGTGGCACTTGCCCTCACCCCAGCCCTCTCCCATGGGGAGAGGGAGCCGTTTCGAATGAAGATTGGGAAGGGAAAGAGACAAATCAAAAACCTAACCGGACACCGCTGGGGACAGGGGGGATTCGCCTTTCTTTTACAGCGCCTCCACCGCCTGCCGCGCCTTGGCCACGATGGCAGGGGGGTCCTCGATGGTGAAGTGCAGCGGCTCGCCGAAAGTCACAGTCACCTTCCCCCGTTTCGGAAAATGCGCTGTGGCCGGCAGCACATGCTGCGTACCGTCGATCCTGAAGGGCACCACCGGTATCCCCAGTTCCTTTACGATCACCCCCAGGCCCAACTGAAAGTCCTGTATCTTCCCGTCCCTTGAATGGGCGCCTTCAGGGAAGATCAAGGTGTTGATCCCGGCATCGCTGAGCCTGCCCATGAACCGCAAGGCGCCGCTGAACCCGCTTTTCTGAGGCAGGGGGAAGAGGTTCACCAGGAGGGTGCCGAACTGGTAACAGAAAAGCCGCCAGAGGCGGTTTGGCCCGTGGTAGTCCCCGAAGAAGAACTCCTCCCAGGCGGCGGTCGCCGTGTAGTAACGGACCTCTTTGGGCAAGGCGAACATCACCGAGGGCTGGTCGAAGTAGCTCAGGTGGTTCCCCACGAAGACCACCGGCCCGGGTAACTCTTCGAGTATCTCGGCACCCCGCACCTCCAGGGTAGCGAACATGCTGTACAGCGGGTAGACAAAGAGGGCGTCCCCCAGCATGCGCAGTGCCCGGACCGGGGTGGAATTGGTCCAGAAACGCAGATGGCTGCGATGGCGCACCTTCTCCCGCTTCGTGATGATCTGCCGCACGTCGGAGACCCGGGCCTGCGGGCCGAGCTGGGAATCCTCGATGTCCATTCGGTATTCCTGCTCCAGGAAGTTCACCAGTTCCAGACGACCGATCGAGGTCAGTCCCAGGTCGGCCACCAGGAGCGAGTCATCGCGTATCTCCGAGGCGCTCGTTCCCGTCACCTTCGCCAGCAGGTTCACCAGCACATCCCTCGATCCGGCCTCGCCTTCCGCGGCCCCCTTCCTGATCTGCTCCTTCACCTGGAACTTCTTGATCTTCAGTGTGGTGGTCTTGGGGAACTCCGGTTCCTTCCACACGGTGAAGCCGGTGATCTGGTGCAGGGCGTCAAGGCTCCTGTTGGCCTGGCCGACGATCTCGTCGGGCCTGGCACCGCTGCCGTTCAAGAGGAGTACGGCATGGACCTCCTCTCCGCCTCCCCGATCGAGACCGACGACACACGATTCCTTCACTCCCGGGATCTTGTTCAGCACCCCTTCCAGTTCGTCAGGGTACACGTTGACGCCGGCGCCGGTGACGATCAATTCCTTCTCGCGCCCTTTTATGGTGATCCACCCGTCCGTCCCCTTCTCGGCGATGTCCCCGGTGCGGAACCAGCCGTCACTGGTGAAGGCATCGCTGGTCGCCTGCTCATTCCGGTAGTACCCCGGAAAGACGTTATCGCCGCGAGCCAGAAGCTCCTTTTCCTTTCCCTCGATCTTGAGCTCGACACCGGGAAGAGGCGGCCCTACCGAGCCCGCCACCTGCCGCTCGAAGGTGTTGGCGCAGAGGACCGGCGAGCACTCGGTGAGGCCGTATCCCTCCACCACGGTGAATCCCATGTTGCTCCAGAAGTTGAAGACTTCGGGATCGAGCGGAGCCCCGCCGGATACAAAGAGGGTGAAGTCGCGGCCGAATTTGCGGTGAACGGGGAAGAAGAGGAGGCCGCGTCCTCTCTTGGGCAGGCGGGAGGCGGGTCTGGAAAGGAAGCGGAAGACGCCATCGAGGTGCTTCTCCGCCAGTTCCCTTTCTATCGAGGTCTTCAGCAGCTGCATGAGGCGGGGAACGGACATGATGACGAAGATATCCTCCTCGCCCAGCGCCTCCATGATCGCGGAAGGCTTGAGGGTGCGCAGGTAGACCACGGCAGCGCCGCGGTAAAGGGGGGTGAAGAAACCGCCCATCTGCTCGAACATATGAGACAGCGGCAGCAGCGAAAGGAAGGAGTAATGTTCGGTGATGATGGGGATGTGCCGGTTGATCTGGACGATGTTGGCGATCAGATTCTTGTGGGTCAGGATGACACCCTTCGGGTTCCCCGTGGTGCCGGAGGTATAGATGAGCTGCGCCATATCCCCAGGTGCGGGGTGGGCGATCTCCTCGACCGGCTCGACATTCTCGAGGAGATACTGCAGATCCTCCAGGAGCATGGTCGAGTGCCCCGCGATCCGGTCGACCTTGAAGCGGCTCTGCAGCAGCACCTTCGACTCCGTGAGCGTCATGATCATTTCCGCCCGTGCGCGATCGGACATGAAATCGACAGGGACGGCGACGGCTCCACTGATGATGATGCCCCAGTAGGCAACGCCCCACCAGGACGAGTTCGGCCCCCAGAGGAGGACCCGATCGCC
>NZ_JBXKJL010000497.1:0-1234 GCF_056994735.1 Geomonas sp. | reverse complement strand
TAAGACACATTAGCATGTAGTAAGGTAATTGCTCTATTACATGCTAATAATTAATGTACAAGCTAAATATGAGGGGAGAATGGATATTGTGATAAGTAAATATAAAGAACTGGAGATAACCTATTATACTGATGAATTTGGTGATATGTATTATAAAATGAGTGATGTGCTTATGTTTATAGATAGTGAAAGGTATAAGCATATGTATGATTGGATTAATAAAGAATTTGCTAATGAAATGATACAGTTAACTAAACCAGATATGGAAGCTAAAGAAATATATAATGGTAAAGGTATGAGAGCTATATTCATGACTAGAAAAGCCTTTGCAGCGGTTATAAGAGAATACTGTACAGACCTTGAGAAGCTTTCATGGACTAATGAAATATTCTTTAAGAAGAAAACCAGTAGTGAAAGTAGAGCCTATAGTAACATATGTGATTTGCATAGTTCTATAGCAAGTATATTAGCAAGTTACGATTCGCTTAGACAAAAGCAATCAGAGATAGATAGTGAACTATGTGATTTAGAGCATGAGATAGAAAGCTTTAATATAATAAACAGTTTCTATGCTCTTGATAAGATAAATAGAATTAGAACTTTAAGACAGGAAAGAAGACATATAAAAAATGACCTTGAACTTATAACTCCTTTCTACAACTACCTTAATACAACAAATGTTAAAGTAGGAATATTAGCTAAACTTAAAGTAGAAGCTGATGCTGTAAGACAAAGACAAATCAATTGGTATTATAGAAAAAGAATATAATTTAAAGGGGTGGGGATTCCTTATGAAATCATTTATAATATTTATGGCTATTTGTAATGTCCTCTTTGTACTGCTTTGTATTATGCAGTACAGGAGGAATAAATAATGGCTAAAACACCAACACCAGAGGAACTTGAACTGTTTATTGAAATGTATAATAGAAGAAGAGAAATAAAAAGAATACAGGAAGAAGAAGAAAGACGCAAACACAGTGATGATGTTTATGGAGTGTTTGCTAAATACCAAAAGAAAAGACTAACATACAGGGGGAAATAAAATGAATACATATAAGTTAACACTACCATTTAATCCAATAACAAAGAAAAACTCACAGCAGATTATAAGAAAGCCTAATGGTGTTCCTTGCATTATACCTTCTAAGAATTATAAGGTGTATGCAGCATTATGCAAAACAGAAATAGTACCGCTTAAAGAGCCTATAGACTATGCTGTTAATGTTAAGTG
>NZ_JBXKJL010000496.1:0-9271 GCF_056994735.1 Geomonas sp. | reverse complement strand
GGAGAATTCTTCTCAACATTTCCCACCTCTGTCTTTAGAAGACAAACTGATTTCAGCATGTCCGGCGTTTTCGCCACTTTAATTAGCAAGGAGCATGCCCCATAATGCCTGTGACACACCGACAAATAGTGGGCTGGAGCCGCACGACAGGCCGACCCGCGCGACATTGCCTCCATCAACGGATGTCCCTGTCGGCGACATCCACTGGTCGCGGCGGCGTAGGTATTCAAGACTTCGTGATTTTAAATTCCAACATTAAAGAGGGGAAATTAACCGTTGTATCGGTCTTGGTGGTGAGGAGTGGTAGTGGTCGGGGTAGAAATAGCTGTGAAAAAAAATTCACCGCCTTCCCGGTTTGAGGGGTTGCGGTTACGGGCGGGGCCACCATATTAACAGCCCCCAATCGCCTACAAGGTGCGCACGCGGGGATCACGCGAAGGCCTACGTGTTACAGCCAAATGATGCTTACGGTAAAATTACAAAAACATTTACATTTTGATGACATTTTGATTTGCAATCACCAATTATCTCTATGAGATATTTTTTTGCCTGCCGCACGAAAAAAGGGGTCCGTTGCCGGACCCCTTCCTGTTGCCGATGCGTTGACGTTTCCGCCTAACGGCTTCCCGTGTAGTTGTAAAGAGGCGCCGAGGTCGCCGTGTTGTAGGAGGTGCGGTTGCAGGTGGAGACCGAGTTGGTCGGGGTGGTGTAGCAGGTCGGTGCGGTGGTGGTCGGCATGCCGTAGCCGTTCCAGCTGGCCCCGTTCAGGAAACGTTTCCCCTGCCCCTTGCCGTTGTTGGGGGCACTGGTGTTGGACGCCTTGGCGTTGGTGCCGTGGATGCCGCCGACCTTATCTCCGGCATGGCAGTGCCTGCAGGAGATGTCCCCCCAGACCAAGGTGCTGGTGGAGACGATGCGGCTGTCATCGTTGAACATCCCCTTGAGGGTGAGGCGGTCGGGGTGGCTGGTACCGCTGGCGCCCGAGTGTGCCTGCCTGGAGAAGCTGCGATAGGCGATCTTGTTGGTCCCCAGTGCTGTCTGATCGGTGTAGCAGTTGGCGTCACCGTAGACGTCCCTCCTGTGGCAGTTGAAGCAGAAGATGGCGGCGACCGCGCCGGTGTTGGGGGTGACCGAGACCACCGAGCTCCCGTCGTAGTACTCGAAGCTCAGGTCGACGTCCAGTGACTTGATCAGCCACTTGTTGATCGAGGCGTGCGGGCCGACCGGGTCCTTCTTGGTCGAGCCGTGGCAGTCGGTGCAGCGCAGGATCGACCACGGCCCGTACGGCGGCACGAAGTTGTTCCCGAGCCCCGCCGTCAGCTTGAAGTACGAGGCTGCAAAGCTGGTCTTCGGCTTCGGGCTCACCGTCACCTGGGTCTGGCTGTCCACCGAGACCACCTCGAACCAACCCTTGGTCGCCCCCTGGGCCAGCGCGGTCCCGGCAGGGGCGGTCCCGCCTGCCGCGGCGTTTACATAGAGGAACCACCCGGGCTTCACGGTGGCCGGGATATTGCCGCCGCCGAAGGTGGCCACCCCGGTGCTGGACAGGGTCACGGTCTTGCCGGTGTCGTTGCCGGCTCCCAGGGTGCTCTTGGTGTAGGGAGCGCCGGTGGCCGCCGAGCCGTAGGCCGGCCAGTAGGCGTTGTAGGCACTCTTGGCCCCGGCCGTGTCCCCGGTGGGGACGATCGGCTGGTTCTTCCCGCGGGCGTAGACCGCGTGGTGGGCCGGGTTGTTCGGGTTGAACTCCTCCACCACGTCGGTGGAGCGGGCGAAGGAGTTGTTCCCTGGACCGCCGGACGGGGTCATGGGGGTGGCGTTGCCAAAGGAGAAGGAGCTGTGGCATTTCACGCAGAGATCGCGCTGCCCGGCGTTGGTGGCGCCCCTTAACCCGGTGGAGCTCACGTTGTCGAAGACGTTCTCTATCATCCTGTAGGAGGTGGCGCCGGTCATGTTCCCGTAGGCCGGGACCGGCCTCCACCCGTTGACCACCAGACCCCAGCTCCCCGAGGAACCCGAGCCGGCGCGTCCGCCGCTTTGGCCGCCGACCCACTTGTCGCCCATCAGCACCTCGTAGGTGTAGGTGCTGTCGGGCTGGGTGGTCCAGGGGATCGAGACCGTGTACTGGCCGCTGACCTTGTCGAAGGCGGTGACATAGCGGATCTGCTCCGAGTAGGTCGGCGAGACCACCTTGACCAGGAAACCGACCCACATGTTGTTCTTCCAGCCGCTTCTGTTGACCGAGTCCGCGGCAATCATGGTGTTGCTACCGGCATTGGTCACCTTTCCTTCAGGGTTGTTGAAGGTTGCATGGGTGTTGTGGCAGTCGGCGCAGGCGACATGGCGTCCGGTCCCGTTGGCGTAGCCGATGAAGTAGTTGTCGCCGCCGGTCGTGCTGGGGGTGAAGCCCGGTATGGCGGTGAAGGTCACTACCCCAGCGCCGCCGCCGGTGATGTTCGACTTGGCGGGATTCCCGCTGGAGTCGAAGTTCCCGGGGAACCAGATGTACATGCCGTTGAACTCGGCGCCGCTCCAGCCCTTGGCGGTGTCCGAGATCGAGTTGGCCGCGGTCGACCCCGTGGTCACGCCGCTGTCCCCCTTGTTCCAGCCGATGGAGGGGGACATCTTCTCGTAGCTGTCGTGGCGGCTGTAGGTGTCGAGCGGATGCGAAGCGGGCTTGATGATCTCGAAGGGCCCGGTGCCGGAGGTGAGCCTGGTGGGCACGGTGAAGGTGGTGCTGTAGGGACCGGAGCCCGTCGAGGCCGCGGTCTGGGTCAGGATGGTCCTGGTGCCGCCCGGGGACTTGAACTTGTACCCCACCAGCGCGCCGGCGGCCCAGGCCTTGGTGGTGTTGACCGTGATCGTGGTGGCTCTTATCGGAGCGGTGATGGCCCCGCTGTCGCCCACGAAGAGGTCCCGTATCCCTTCCAGGCTATCCTTCATGGGCTGCTGGTTGTACCAGTCCTTCTGGACATTGCCTGCCGGCTTGTCTTGCCCGGCCTGGCTGTGGCAGGAGAAGCAGATTTCGTCGACCGACATGTTGTCGTCCGAGATGTCGAAGAGCGAGGTGTTGTTGAGGTCAGTCAGGAAGGCACCGGAGAGGGTGAGCACGTTGCCGGTGTTGGCCGTGATCCTCATGCGCTGATTGCTTCCGGTCCCGCCCGTCACCGTCACCGTGTGCCCCTGGAATGCGTCCGTTGTCCAGTTGGGGCTGGGGGTGATGGTGATAGTCTTGTTGAGGGCCGAGTAGTCAAGGGTGGTTGCCGTGATGTCCGCCGGCCGCTGGTAGAAGGCGGTGCCGTAGACCGCGAAGCGGCTCGGTATGGTGGAGTTGTGCTCCCCGAACTTGTACTGGGAGTCCTGGCCCTGCTCGGCGCTCTTCGGGCCGAGCTCGCCGTTGCCGCCGATGGTGTCGTTGTGGCACTTGACGCATATCCCCCTGAAGCTGCTGCTCCCGAGCTTGGCGTCGTTGAAGCGCGAGATCACGGGGTAGCCGTGGGTCGAGAAGGTGAGGATCGAGGTGGCGTTGTTGTAGGAAAGTCCTGCCATCGGTATCGGCATGACCTTGGTGCTCCCGTTGGGGGTCTCCAGGAACTTGGTCTTCTCCTCGAAGTGGCAGCTCAGGCAGAGGTTGTAGTCGTCGTTGTACCCCTTGGCGGTTTCGGTGCCGTCGGCGCGGTAGCGCAGGTTGTAGGCCCGGCCGGTGGTGGCGGTGGACTGCACCGAGAAGACGTTGTGATCGACGTGGCACATGGTGCAGCGGCGGGAGGTCACGTTGACGTCGGTGCCGTTCGGAATCCCTGCCGCTCCGGTGGTGATGGTCTGGTTGTCGTTGTCGAGGTAGTGCTTGTAGCTCATCCTCGCGATGTTGGAATGCATGCCGTAGGCCGCGCCGGAGCTGCCGTAGAGGTCGCTGTGGCAGTCGCTGCAGCGTCCCCCCCCTTCCGCCGTCAGTTTCTTGAAGCCGACCCGGTGCAGGTGGCAGGAGACGCAGTCGATATCACCCTTATGGGTGGTGGCGTCCGAGTTGTTGAACTTGTGGTGCTTCGTCTGGCTGTGGCAGACCTCGCAGATCCTGTTGGAGGAGGTGCGGGCCAGGTTGTCTGAGCCGTAGGAGGTGGAGGATCCGAAGACCACCCTGGCCCCGAACGATTGCCCCGGGAACTGATCGTTCCTCGAGTTGGGGGGGGCCACGATGTTGGCCTTGATCTGCTTCACGTTGCCGCTGCCGGGTCCCGCCGCGTGGCAGGTGGTGCAGGTGAACTTGCCGTACTTGCTGTTGGGGTTGTTCCCCCACCCCCCTCCCCAGTAGCTGGAGCCGACCGAGGAGCTGTTGTGCATGATGGGGTTGAATGCCTGGGCCGACTGGGGCGTTATCCCCAGCCCGCCGAGAAGCATCACCGCCGTCAGGATGGCCAGTGCCTGTCCCATCCTCCTTGCCGCGAGGCCTGCTGCTTTCCGATATTTCGAAATAGACTCGTTCACTGGCATTACTCCCATGCTGACTTTCACTGTCGCTACCTTGGAATCCATCTTTGTTGGCATAAAGAGTTACCTTCCTACATGCTGGTGTGGCAGTTTTCGCAGGTCACGCTACCCGGTGTGATGTCCCAGCGCACCGGTTGGTTGAAGTGGCAGACGACGGTGCTGCAGTTTCCACCCGACCACCCGGCCGTGCCACCCAGAGAATTCTTCGAGTAGTCATAACCGGTCGGGCTCTTGTAGACGCCGCTTCGGCGCCACGGTCCCGCCCCCGAGATGTCGTTGAAGCTGACGTCCCTGATCTGTGCCTTGGACTTGACCACGCTCGGCTGGAAGCTGACACGCACCTGGCCGGTCACGTGCTTCGACTTGTCGGCGATGGTGGCGTAGGCCCTGGTAGCCGGGAGGGTGTGGCAGCCGTTGCACTGGCTCGACCCGAAGTTGGCCGAGGTCTGGACCGTCTCCCAGTGGCAGGTGTTGCAGCTGACGGTGGTGGAACTGGTGGAGACACCGTGGCTGGCCGGCTCCACGCTACCCGGCGACAGCAGGCCGACGAAGGTCTCCGGGGCGCCGGCGTACATCTTGTTGGTGATGGTCTTGGCGTGGATGCCCATGAAGTGGCCGCCTACCGTGCCGCTGCCTAACCAGTTGAGGTTGGTGTGGCTGGGCGAGCCCGGCATGGCCGCCGGATCGGTGTTCGGCGAGTTGCCGTGGCAGTTCGCGCAGCGGTCGCCGGTGAAGTTCCCGGCGAACCAGTCCGGGGTGGTGGCGTACTTGAGGTTCGCGCTGTAGCCGTTGCTGTGGCAGTAGACGTTGTCGCAGAAGAGCTGGTTCCCTACCACCGTGGTCCCGGACCCCGAGGTCCCAGCCGGCACCGCCGAGACGTTGATGGCCGTGCCGTTCAGCGAGCGCAGCCGCCCGACCGTGCCGAGGGTCCCCGGCGTCAGGTCGATCAGCACCGTCCCCTTCATGTGATTCGGGTTGTTGAGCGGATGGCAGTTGGCGCAGCCGTAGTTGTACCTTCCGGGAGCCACCTCGCTGTTGGAGCGGTTGGCCGTGTAGTTGTCGTAGAAGGTCGGGTTGTTGACCGCGGTCGTGTAGACGTGGAAGATGTGGCCGCGGGAGAGCTTGTTCAGTGCATGGCACATGGCGCAGTTGCTCGCCTCGCCCCACTTGGCGCTCTGGTACCCTCCCTTGCCGTTACTGTGGCAGGTCACGGTGGAGCAGCTCCTCGTCCCCTTGTCGTAGCTGACCTTTGCCACCGAGCTCATCAGCTTGAATCCTGCCGTGGACATGGCCCCGAAGGAGACGTCGGCGACACCCTTGAGGTGGGCCGTCGAGTAGGGGCGGAACTGCTGGGCCGCGTACTTGCTCATGGTCTTGGCGTGGCAGACGTAGCAGCCGTTGGCGGCGGTGATCCCCATCTTCTGCACGTGCAGCTTGTGGCTGTTGGAGCCGTTTCCGCCCGCCGTCCCGGTGTTCAGGTAGTTCGGGCTCCCGAGCACCGGGTTGGTCGGGAAGGAGGGATCGGCACTTGCCGCCTGGCCGTGGCAGCCGTTGCACTGCAGGGTGGCACCGCTGTCCCAGGCCGCCAGGGTCCGGAACTGGGACACCGGGGTCCCGGGCTTGCCGTTGCCGTGGCAATAGAAGTTGCTGCATGTTTTCCCGGGCTGCGGGTAGTTGGCCGAGCCCCCGGCCATGACGCCGGAGTAGTCCCTGAACTTGTTGACGTGCCTTCTCTTGTCGGTGACCGTGGTGTTGCTGGCGAAGGCCACCGTCTTGGCGTGGCACTCGGCGCACTTAAGCTCGTTTCCGGTACCGAGCGAGCCGTTGACCGTGGGGTCGATATGGGTCCTGTGCAGCCCGGTGGTGATCACCGTGCCGGGCTTGGAGATGTCGCCGCCGTGGCAGCCGTCGCAGCGCAGGCTCTTGGCCGGGGTGCTCCAGGTGATGGAGGCGGTCCCTTTCCCCTCGCTCTTCCCGGCGTCGCCCTGGCTGTGGCAGTAGGTGCCCGAGCAGGTGCCGTTCGACCACTGGAGGACTCCGTCGTTGGCGGTCACCAGGCCGTAGCTGTAATCACCCTTTTGCCCGGGGGCGGTGTAGTTGAAGAAGACCTCGGCGGCGTTCCCGCCGGTCGCCGGCCCCTTGGCGTGGACCCCGTTGTGGCAGGAGGAGCATTCGAATCTGTAGCTGGTGGTGGTGCCGCCCAAGTTGCCGGGGAGAGCGGTGTAGCTGGTGGCCGCCGTGGCCGCCTCATAGTGGCTGGCATGCGCCCCGGAGAGGGTGGCGTCCGACTTGTGGCAGTCGTTGCAAAGGAGCGGGGTGGCGGAGCCCCAGGGGATGCTGGTGCCGGAGCCGTGGCAGTAGGTGTTGGAGCAGCGCTTGCCCGCGTCGTAGTGGCCGGTCATGTTCCCGAGCGGTGCGAAGTTGACCTCGCGCACCCCGTTCAGATGGGTCGAGGAGTAGCTCTTCAGCCTGTTCTTGACCCCCTGGTCCACCGTGGTGCGGTGGCAGAGCGCGCAGCCGGTGGAGTCGGCCATGTTGGCGCCCACCGTGTGCTTCTGGTGGCTGTTCTCGGCCCCGGCCCTGCTCGGGTAGTTCGGCTCGCCGGCCACCGGGGTGAAGCTCCCCGCGCCGTAGCCGTGGCAGCCTGCGCAGCCGATCGGTTTGTTGTCGCCCCAGCGCTTGCCGCCGGTCATGTTCCTGAAGACCGGGCTGGCCTCGCCCGAGCTGTGGCAGTAGGTGTTGCCGCAGGTGACCTGGGTGTAGTAGCTGGCCATCTTGCCCGCCCTCACCCCGGAATACTCGCGGAAGGTGTTGACGTGCCTCAGCTGGTTGGTGATGGCGGTGTTGTTGTCGAAGGCGGAGACCGTCAGGGCGTGGCACTCGGCGCAGGCCAGATTGGTCGGCGCACCCGCCCTCTTCGCCGCGTTGATGTGCGCGCCGTGGCGGCCGGTGGTGATCGGGTTGTCGTGCTGGGAGTCGCCGCCGTGGCAGCCGCGGCAGTCGAGCTTGCCGCCCCACTTCGCGCTCACCAGCGCCGGGACCGGGGTGGCCTCGCCGGAGCTGTGGCAGTAGGTGGCGGAGCACCCCTTGTTGCCGAGGGAGCCGTCATAGCTTCCGCTCTGCCCCCCGAAGTTCTTGAAGCCGACGTTCTCCTGGCGGTCGAGGTGGAGGCCACCGGCCTTTACCGTGGTCGGGGGGAGCGCCGCATCATCGGTGGTGCCGATGTGGCAGAAGTCGCAGCCGTAGCCCTTCCCTTCCACGTGCCTTACGTGATTGTTGGCGGTGGCCGACCCCTCGGCGCCACTCGCATAGACCGGATGGGATTTGCCCGGCTCGCCGTGGCAGCCGTCGCAGCCGATGGCGCCGCCGTTCCAGGCGATGTCCAGGAAGGAGGAGCCTCCTGCCGGGACCACGTTTCCGGCGGCATCGAGGTTGCCGACGCTGTGGCAGTAGACATTGGCGCAGCTGCCGACCTGGCTCTGCGGTGCCTTGACCGAGCCTGCCGCGGCGTTGGTCGGCTGTCCGTTGTAGGCCGGGGCGTCGCTGTCCCTGTTGATGCTGTTGTCGAACTTCACGTTGACGTTCCTGTCGACGTGGTTCGCGACCACGATGCTGTTGCCGCTGCCGATGGTGGAGCTGTGGCACTCCTGGCAGGCGATGTTCCTCCCCACCTTGGCCGAGTTGGCGATGTGGGTCCCGTGCTGGTTGGTCGCGATCGCCTTGGCGCCGGAGTTGGCGTCGTAGCCGTGGCACCCGGCGCAGTCCAATCCCACTGTTCCCCAGACCGGTGCAGTCAGGCCCGGTTGGCCGGCGCCGTTACTGTGGCAGTAGACGCCGTCGCAGCTGCCGTTTCGTGTCGGATTCTGGCTGGGGAGGTAATTGGGATAGTTCAGGTTCGCGGTCTTGGAGTAGCTGCCACCGTCCGCGCCGAAGCCGACGGCCAGGGCTCTTCCGCCGGGGCGGGCGCTGGTGGCGTGGGCGAAGGGTGCGCCCTCGCCGGCATGGTCGGGATGGCACTTGGCGCACGATCCGGTCCCGGTGCCGTAGTAGGCGGCGTGCTTGAGGCCGGTAGCGGCGGCGCCGGGGTGGTTGCCGTCAGCCGGAGCCGAGTTGGCCGGGGTGCCGTGGCAGGCGCCGCAGGCCGCGGGATCGTCCTGCGGGCGCTGGTACTTCGAGCTTCCCCAGGCGGCGGTCGTCGCTTCGAAGTGGCAGTTGACGCTGCTGCAGGTCCCGAGCGGCGGAATCGTCGTCTGGTTTATGAAGACCCCGGCGCTGCGGGTGTAGGAGCCACCCGCCGGAGAGGTGTTGATATTCCCGTTCACCTGGATCGACTTGTCGCGGTGGCCGGTGGAGCTCAGTACCCCGGGGCCGTGGCAGACGGTGCAGGAGGAAGCGGTGGTGCCCGAATGGGTTTCGTGGTTCCCCTTGACGGCGCCCGAATCGGGTTTGCGCTTGCCGTCGTTCGAGTCCAGAGGTGGCATCCGGTGGCAGCCGTCGCAGTCGATCACATACTGCGGCGCGGCCTCGGCGCCTTTCCCGGTCAGGAAGGGGATCACGAGCAGCACCAGTATCAACAGCACCATCGGGGTGCGATATGTCGCCCTGAGGTAACTCTTCATTATCGGCTCCTTCGACATCTATCCAGGCTCTCCGGGCTCGTGCGGCGATCGATTCGCTGCTTCCCAACCCGTGAGCCCCGAAGCGGAGTTTCTCTAAATTTTTGCTGCTTCTCTTTACCGACTTCTTTTCAACTTCCCTCGCCCTCCGGGAGAGGGTGCCCGCTTTT
>NZ_JBXKJL010000495.1:0-5139 GCF_056994735.1 Geomonas sp. | reverse complement strand
CCGACACCCAGTACGCCTTCACCCGCCCCATCGCCGGTCACATGTTCACCCACTACGACGGGGTGCTGCGGGTGGACGGCGAGATGGGGGACAAGAAGGCCTACGATCCCCGCACCTACCTTGCCATCGCCGAGGCCGCCATGGCGGAGCGGGTCAAGCGCGCGGTCGAGGAGTTGCGCGGCAGCGGCACCACCATCTTCAAGGGATGAGACCCTAATTTCCCCTCTCCCTCCGGGAGAGGGCCAGGGTGAGGGCGTCTCCATGAGCGGTAGCGTCGCGTTTTCGTGAAAGCTCCCTCACCCGCCCTGCGGGCACCCTCTCCCGTGGGGAGAGGGTTATTGAAAGGAGAAATCCATGACCGATCCTCTGGACTTCAGCATCGACAGCCTCGGCGAGTGCCGCCACCCCTCTCCCATGCAGGGACGCTTTATCGGCGACAGCGAGCGGATCATGTACCACGCCAGGTTCGAAGAGATAAAGCCCTACCTCGCCGACGGAGTGGAGCCGCCGACGCTGGAACTGGCCGGGCCGCGGGAGAAGCTCTTCTTCGATCCCTCCGCCATCGCCTGCGGCATCGTCACCTGCGGCGGCCTCTGCCCGGGGATCAACAACGTCATACGCGCCGTGGTGCTGAGCCTGCACCACCATTACGGCGTCGCCAAGATCTACGGCTTCCGCTACGGCTACGAGGGACTGGCCGGCCGCCTGGGCCATGCCCCGGTCGAGCTGACTCCGGAGACGGTGGAAGGCATCGGCGAACAGGGGGGGACGATACTCTCCTCCTCCCGCGGCCCCCAGGAGCCGGCGGAGATGGTCGACACCCTGGAGGCGCTGGAGGTCGGCATCCTCTTCGCCATCGGCGGGGACGGCACCATGAAGGGGGCCGGGGCCATCGCCAGGGAGGCCCTCCGCCGGGGGAGCCCCATCAGCGTGATCGGCATCCCGAAGACCATCGACAACGACATCTCCTTCGTCCAGACCACCTTCGGTTTCGAGACCGCGGTTTCCGAGGCCCGCCGTGCCATCTACGCCGCCCATACCGAGTCGCTGGGGGCGCGAAACGGGATAGGGGTGGTGAAACTCATGGGACGCGACTCCGGGTTCATCGCCGCCTTCGCCACCCTGGTCGAGGGGCAGGTGAACTTCTGCCTGGTTCCGGAGGTCCCCTTCAGCCTCGCCGGGCTCCTCACCGCGCTGGAGGAGCGACTGGAGAAACGGGGACACGCGGTGATCGCCGTGGCCGAGGGCGCCGGACAGGAGCTCGTGGCCGGCACCGCGGAGCGGGACGCGTCGGGAAACGTGAAGTACGGCGATATCGGCACCTACCTGCGCGATGCCATCAAGGATCATTTCGGGCACGCGGGGAGAGAGATAACTCTCAAGTACATCGATCCCAGCTACATAATCCGCAGCCAGCCCGCGAATCCGCACGACTCCGCCCTCTGTCTCCTGTACGGGCACAACGCGGTGCACGCGGGAATGGCGGGTCGGACCAACATGGTCATCGGTTTCACCAACCACCAGTTCACCCATGTCCCCATCGCCCTCGCCACCGGGAAGAGGAAGAAGATCGACCCCGAGGGGCTGCTCTGGAACAGCGTGCTGGCCTGCACCGGGCAACCGAGGCAGATGCGCTGACCGCGAGTCGGCGAAAGGGTCGGGACCATGGGCGCCTTGATTTTCCTGATACTGTTCCCGCTGGCGATTGCCTTCCTGGCGTTAATCCCGGCACGCCGGCTCGCGGTCAGGAAGAGCCTGGGGGCGATCGCCAACGCCGTGCTGTGCGCCGTGCCGGTCTACCTCCTGGTCACCACTCTCGACACGGGACCGGCCTATTTCCGCATCGAAGGCAGGGCGATAGAGGTGGCCATGCTCGTTATCGAGCTCCTCATCGCCGTCTTCATCGTATACCTGTCGGTGATGGCGAAAAGGTATCTTCCGGTTCTCCTGGTAATCGTCCAGTCGCTCATCATGGTGGTTTTCGAGTCGACCTCCGCCCGCGGCCTGCAGATCGAGCACACCCTGTTCGTGGACAAATTCTCCATCATCATGGCGCTGATCGTCGGCATCATCGGCAGCGCAATCTGCCTCTACGCCATCGGCTACATGCCGGAGTATCACGAGCACTACAGGGAGGTGAAGGAGCGACGGAGCTATTTCGCCTTCCTCATGTACCTCTTTCTCTTCGCCATGTTCGGCATCGTCTTTTCCAACAACCTCCTGTGGCTCTACTTCTTCTGGGAGATCACCACCGTCTGCTCCTTCCTGCTCATCGGCTATCGGGACGACGATGCCTCCCGCGCCAGCGCCTTCAGGGCCCTCAACATGAACCTGGTCGGCGGGGTGGCCTTCGCCGTCGGCCTTTTCCATCTCGCCTCGTACGGAGTGATGGAGCTGGACAAACTCCTCCTCCTGGACAGGGGGACGGCGCTCCTCCCGGCGGTCTGCCTCGCCTTCGCCGGGCTGGTCAAGGCGGCGCAGTTTCCCTTCTCATCCTGGCTCACCGGCGCCATGGTGGCTCCCACGCCGGTTTCGGCGCTGCTCCATTCGAGCACCATGGTCAAGGCGGGAGTCTACCTGATCCTGCGGGTGGCGCCGGTCATGCAGGACACGGCCGCGGCCAAGATGCTCACCCTGATCGGCGGGGTGAGCTTTCTGGTCACCGCCCTGATCGCCATCTCCCAGACCAACGCCAAGAAGGTGCTCGCCTACTCCACCATCTCCAACCTCGGGCTGATCGTCGCCTGCGCGGGGGTGCACAGCGAAGCGGCGGTATGGTCGGCGCTCCTGCTGATCATCTTCCACGCCGTCGCCAAGTCGCTTCTCTTTCTCTGCGTGGGGATCATCGAATACAAGCTGGACAGCCGCGACATCGAGGACATGGATCATCTGATCATGCGCCTGCCGAAGCTCACCGCCGTGATGATGACCGGCATGGCGGGGATGTTCCTGGCCCCCTTCGGGATGATCATCAGCAAGTTCATCACCCTGAGGGCCTTCGTGGAGAGCAATCCCGCCATGGCCATCATCCTGGCCTACGGCTCCGCCGCCACCATCTTTTTCTGGACCAAATGGATGGGGAAGATCATCTCCATCAGGCATGGAGTGGCCGAGGTCGTGGAGCACCGGGTGAGCCGCTGGGAGTGGATCTCCCTGGGGATACTGGCCGTGGCCACGGTCGCCGTATGCCTCGGCTTCCCGTTCCTCTCCTTCCAGGTGATAAACCCCTATCTCGCTGACATGTTCGGTAAAGCCCCGATGGTCGACAGCTTCAACGTGCTGACCGTCTTCGGCATCATGCTCGGGCTCCTCATCATCCTCCCCCTGGGCCTCCTCTATTACGCCTTCGTCGACAAGAATTACAAGCGGGTCGGCACCTATCTCGGCGGCGGCAACCTGGACCATATCACCTTCGAAGGGGCCGCGGCGTCGAGGCAGCCGATCGAGCTTAGGAACTACTACCTGGAGAAGTATTTCGGCGAAGAGCGCCTGCTCGATGCGGGGGTGCTGGTATGCCTGACCCTGACCTTCATCATGTTCGGCGTGGCGGCGCTATGAGGCCCGTGTTGCCTGTTCATGACGGGCCCGGCCGAACCTTGACCCGTTGCGGGAGGCTGCCATGAACGGACTCTATGATTTGATCAGGTCCTGGAGCATACCGGAGCGGATGCTGGCCTTCGTCCTCCTCGCCCCGCTGGCGGGAGGGGTGCTGGCGGGGATCGACCGCAGGGTGAGCGCCCGTCTGCAGGGGCGCTACGGCCCGCCGGTGCTGCAGCCGTTCTTCGACGTCTTCAAGCTGCTCCAGAAGGAGCGGATCATCGTCAACAAGTTCCAGGACTTCCCCATCCTCCTCTTCCTGCTGTTCACCGTCTTTTCCGGCGCCCTGTTCTTCGCCGGCGCGGACCTCCTCCTGACCATTTTCAGCCTGGCCCTGGCCGGGACCTTCTTCGTCCTGGCCGGGTTCTGCGTCAGCTCTCCCTACAGTCACATCGGGGCGGAGCGGGAGATCATCCAGACCGTCGCCTATGAACCGATGATCATCCTCATGGCGGTAGGGATGTACCAGGTGACGGGGAGCTTCCGGGTGGGGACCATCGCCCAGCATCATGCCCCGCTGATCCTTTATCTCCCCGGGGTGTTCGCCGGCTTTCTCTACATCCTGACCATCAAGTTCCGGAAGTCACCATTCGACCTCTCCATGTCCCATCACGCCCACCAGGAGATCGTGCGGGGGATCACCACCGAGTTTTCCGGCCCCGCCCTGGCCCTCATCGAGATCACCCACTGGTATGAAACGGTGCTGCTGCTCGGCATGGTCTACCTCTTCTTTGCCTTCAGCCCGTGGCTGGCCGTCTCGATGGCCCTGGCCACCTACCTGTTCGAGATCGTGGTCGACATGAATTACGCCCGCTTGAGGTGGCAGACGACCTTCCTGAGCGCCTGGCTCTTCACCGCCGTGGCCGGGGTATCCAACATCATCGTGCTCAGCCTGATGCGATGAGGGCAAGGAGAGAGAGATGGGGTGGTTCAAACGCTCACCGTGGGTCCTTCATTACAACGCCACCAGTTGCAACGGCTGCGATATCGAGCTGATCGCCAGCCTGACGCCGCTCTACGACCTGGAGCGCTTCGGCATCGTGAACACCGGGAACCCCAAGCATGCCGACATCATGGCGGTCACAGGGTCCGTCAACGAGAAGAGCATACAGGTGGTGCGGAATCTTTACGACCAGATGCCCAACCCGAAGGTCGTGGTGGCGGTTGGAATCTGCGCCACCTCCGGTTGCGTCTTCCAGGACTGCTACAATGTGCAGGGGGGAGTGGACAAGGTCCTGCCGGTGGACGTCTACGTCCCCGGTTGCGCGGCCAGGCCCGAGGCGATCATCGACGGCATGCTCAAGGCGTGTGACATCCTCGAAGAGAAATATGAACAGCTAAAAAAAGACCGAAAGGCAAAGCGGTTCTCGCGGATACCTTCGGATAAGATCTGATAAAAATCTGATTTAAACCGTTGGGAAAGGCTTAATCACATTTTTATCTGTGTGTATCAGATGGAACCTGATTTAAAGGTTTGGAAAGGCTTTATCAGATTTTTATCCGCAGTTATCAGATTTGATCCGCGAGCCCGCTTTGAAGGAG
>NZ_JBXKJL010000494.1:0-2140 GCF_056994735.1 Geomonas sp. | reverse complement strand
GGCGCGGTGTTGAAGAAGCTGCGGTCGCCGGGGCTGGAGAAGGCGCTGGTGTTCCTGGACGAGCGGCTGATGGGAGCGACGTCGAACGCGGTGGAGCGGGGGAACCGGCGGTATCGCAAGATGCAGAAGACGGTGTATCGGGTGCGGACGCAGCGGGCGATCGAGGGCCGCCTGGCGCTGGACCTGCAGCGCGAGCGGCAGGCTAAGGGCCGGGCCCGGACGACCAAGGTCCTGCACAAGGCGAGAGCGGCGTGATCCGATCACCCGGTTTCCTTGCTACAGTGTCAGAATTTGACCTTCTTTGCGCAGCGGTCAGTAGAAGAGATTCATATCGCCCCCCGGTTTCAGGGACGCGGTATTGGACAGATGCTCATTCGAAAAGTTTTGGCGGAAGCCGACGAATGTCGAATACCGACGGAACTTAAGGTTCTTAAGAAGAACCCTGCTCAGAAGTTGTACATGCGGCTCGGATTTGTGACAGTACGAGACGCTGATGAGCGACTCTACATGGTAAGAGGCGTACAACAAGTCGAGGTTGCCGACGCGAGTACGCACCGCAACTCGTAACGTTGTGCTGAATCTCTTCTTTTAGGGGTTTGAAAGAAGTTAACTCGCCCGTCTCTTTTTCGGTCTCCCCGAGATGGACACGAACCACTTCTCCAGTGAGGGGAGCCGAGTGACCTCCGACTCCAACGCCTCCATCTCCTCCCGGCTCAGCCTCACCCCCTTGCTGTACTCCGTCTCGACCAGCACGACCTCGGGATGCCCGCCCTTCCAGGTCATCGTCTCGGCGTAGCCCAGCACCGCCTCGACCGAATCCAGCAACGCCCCGTTCCAGTGCAACTCCAGGATGCCCCAGCACCGCTCGATCGGGTTGTACTTGCTGTGGTACGGCGGGTAGTACGCCAACTCGATGTCGAGCTGATACTCACAGGCGAACCCGACCATCCGCTTGAGGAACTGCGTCCGGCGGCTGTGGTTCTCCGGCCCGTTGTCCAGGTTCAGCACCAGCTTCGTGACCTCGGGGAACCGCACCCGGTTGAACTCCCACCAATCCTTCAGCCGGTCCACGATGAAGTCGCTGGTGACCGGTGAGCCGGTCATGTAGAGCATCAGCTCGTCGTACTCAGGCAGGAGGATGCCGTAGGGTGTCAGCGTCGTCTCGGGCTTGAAGTCGTGGTCCGCCGCCTCGGTCTTGGTCCGGCTCCTGCCCCGGCGGGAGAACGGGCCAATGTGGACTGTCGCCTTGGCGTCGAGCGAGAGTCGGAGCGTCTCCGGGGATTCGTCGGCCTGGCGATTGATCTGGCTCAACTGCTCGAAGATAGCGTCGGTCTGTGGGACTTTTTTTGGGGGCGGCACTTGGCCACCTTGGTGAGTCGGTAGCCCAGCATGTTGAGCTTCGTGTTGATCGTTTGCGGGGTGGGCAGCTCGGCGTCGGTGTAGCCCTTCCTGGTGATCAGCCGGCTCCGGACCTCGGCGGCGCTGATGCGGATGAAGAGCCGCTGGGTCTGGAACTTGGGGTCGGCCTGGCACTGGCCATCGACGATGTCCCGGATGTCATCGAGCAGCCGGGGCAGGTGTTCCTCGGCGGGCTTGCGGCGGCGGGCCGAGAAGGCATCGACGCAGGTCATGCCGGATTCGAGCTCGTGCGTCCCCTTGCGGATGGTGTCCCGGCACCATCCCAGGTGCTCCTCGGCCCAGCGTTGCCCACCCCGTCCCATCGCCTGAACCGTCTTGGCCATGAAGAGCCGCCGCTGGCTTCCTTTGAGGGTTTGGGCGGCGCCGATGAGGACGGGGATCATTTCGGGTTCGGGTCGCATCTCCG
This sequence comes from Geomonas sp., assembly GCF_056994735.1. Taxonomy (NCBI): domain Bacteria; kingdom Pseudomonadati; phylum Thermodesulfobacteriota; class Desulfuromonadia; order Geobacterales; family Geobacteraceae; genus Geomonas; species Geomonas sp. Next base: position 315 of record NZ_JBXKJL010000494.1, on the reverse strand, counting down.
TAAGCTCCTGAGCCTCTTGGTGTAGAGGCTCCAGGATACGGGCGACTTTTCTTCTTTCAAGCCCCCGTGGTTTGTCCAATCACGGTCTGATCCGGCGGCATCGTTGTTGGCGATGGTGCAGCTGCTGACCGTTATGTCGGCTCCGGTAGGTGTGTTACCGGAGACGCCGCCGCTGTGGTTGGAGGCGATGGTGGAGTTGCTAAGGGGTTTGAAAGAAGAAAAGTCGCCCGTATCCTGGAGCCTCTACACCAAGAGGCTCAGGAGCTTACGGAGATGCGACCCGAACCCGAAATGATCCCCGTCCTCATCGGCGCC
>NZ_JBXKJL010000493.1:0-31585 GCF_056994735.1 Geomonas sp. | reverse complement strand
CGGCTCTTGATCTCTCTCAAGGTAGCGCGGTCACCGAGATCAAAGACCTTCAAAGCGGCTTTGAGTTCGTCGTAGGTCATGGAGGAGCCTTTCCGGGGCATGGTACCCGCTGCCGCCCCTCCTGTTGAACAGCTGGAAATCCCCCCTCCCCTCGAGGGAGGGGGTCAGGGGGGTGGGGGAAGTTGCCATCACCGGACCGAGTGGCACTGCTCTCAACTCGTTCCGCAGTCGATGTGATCTTTCGACAACAGACTCGCGGCCTCGCGGTCCACGAGCCAAAGGAGCTTACCTTCGACGGGGCGGATCAACTGGGCCGGGAACGGCTGAGTATCCCGGTCACCTTCCAGGACGCGGTGGAGGATGTCTGCCTTCGCACTCCCCGAGACGAGGAAAGCCACGACAGCTGCCCTATTCAACAGTGCCGGTGTCACGGTCACCCTATACATCTCCTGCTCCGGCAGGAAAACCTCGGCCGCCCAGCGCTCACTCTCCCGGATGGCGGCACTCCCGGGGAAAAGCGAAGCGGTGTGGCCGTCCTCGCCGAGGCCGAGCAACACCAGGTCTATCCGCGAGGCAGCGTCGAAGTTCCTGCGCAGGAGCTCTTCATATCTCTTTGCCGCCAGGGAGGGAGTAGCTTCGTAGGGGATGGGATGGACCTGGGACTCGCCTAACGGCACATGGTCGAGGAGCGCTTGGCGCGCCATCCTGAAGTTGCTGCGCGGATCATCATGCGGCACATAGCGCTCGTCCCCCCAGAATATCTGCAAGCCCTCCCACGGGATCGATTGTCGCAGCGGGTCCTTCCCGAGGAGCTGATAGGTGCTGCGGGGGGTGTCACCGCCAGATAGAAAGACATCGAAGCGGCCACTGCTTTCCACGGCCCTCCGTGCCTCCTCGGCGAATAGGCGGGCGGCACCCAGGCTCAACGAATCCTTGTCATCATAGACATATACCATCCGAGCAAACTCCTCATCCCTTGCACCCCGAAACCTCAACCTTCTTCGGGTTGTACCAGATGCCATCACGGGCTATGACCTGGTCCGCCTCGGCAGGCCCCCAGCTCCCCTGATCGTAGAAGTAGAGCGGGGTGACATTTCCCAGGATGGGATCGACGATGCGCCACTGCGCCTCGACCGCACTCTGCGAGGCAAAAAGGGAGGCGTCGCCCCGCATCGCATCGCCCAAGAGCCGCTCGTACGGCGGCATGGCGTCACCTTCGGTCTGGGCCGCGACCAGCTCGACGTCCTCCCCCACCCTGCGCTCTCCCGGGACCTTCACCCTGATACCGAGCCCGATCAGCACGTCGGGGCTCAAGCGGAACCTCAAGTGATTGGAGAAGGCGGGGACGATTTCCCCGAAGGTCTCACGCGGCGGCCTTTTGAAAGCGACGGTGACGGTGGTCGAGGTGACCGGAAGACATTTGCCGGCACGGATGTAGAAAGGAACGCCGCCCCAGCGCCAGGTGTCGATGAAGAGCTGTACGGCGACAAAGGTTTCCACCTGAGAGTCCGGCGCCACCCCCTCCTCGCTGCGGTAGCCCCTGAACTGCCCGCGGACCACGTGCCCCGGATCGAGCGGCTTCACGGCCCGCAGCAGCCGCGTGCTCTCTTCCCGTATGCCCTCCGGATCGTCCCCGGTGGAGGCGTCCATGGCGAGGTAGGCGATGATCTCCAGCAGGTGATTCTGGAGCACGTCCCTGATGGCGCCCGCCTCCTCATAGAACCTCCCCCGCCCGTTCAGGCCGAACTCCTCGGCCATGGTGACCTGGACACTGGAGATGTAGTTACGGTTCCAGATCGGCTCGAGGATGGAGTTTGCGAAGCGGGTGTAGTAGATGTTCTGCACCGGCTCCTTCCCGAGGAAATGGTCGATCCTGAAGATGGAGCGATCTGGGAAAACAGAGCGGAGGATGCCGTTTAATTCCAGCGCGGAGGCGAGGTCGCGTCCAAACGGTTTCTCCACCACCACCCGCGGCTCGCGTATGCAGCCGGTTGCCGCCAGCCCCTCCACCACGGTGGCGAACATGCTGGGGGGAATGGCGAGGTAGTAGAGGGGGCGAACGCTTCCGCCAAGCTCGCTGCAGAGTTTCTGGTAGGTGGCGGGGTCGCGGTAGTCTCCGTCCACGTAGCGAAGGCGGGAAGAGAGGCCGGCATAGGCCTCCTCGTTCACCCCGCCATGATGCTCCAGACTCTCCCTCAGGCGCTCCTTGAGCTTCTCCAGATTCCAGCCGGACCTGGCCACGAAGATCAGCGGCACATTGAAGTGCCCCCTGCGGGTCAGCCCCTGCAGCGCCGGGAAGATCTGCTTGTAGGCGAGGTCGCCGGTAGCGCCGAAAAATACGAAGGCATCTGAAGCTGGTTCGCTCATGGGACGCCTCCCTCAGGGGCGGCGGGACTCTCGGCATGGCCGCCGAACCCCCGTCGCATGGCGGAAAGGACACGATCGGCGAAGTCGCCCTGCCCGCGTGAGGTGAAGCGGTTGAAAAGCGCGGCGCTCAGGACGTGGGCGGGCACGCCTTCCTCTACGGCGGCGGTTACGGTCCAGCGCCCCTCGCCAGAATCGGCGACGCTCCCGGTGAAATGATCCAGTTCCGGGCTCTCCCAGAGGGCTTGGGCGCAGAGATCCAGTAGCCATGAGGAGACCACGCTTCCGCGGCGCCAGAGTTCGGCGATGGCGGCCATGTCGAAGTCGTAGCGGTAGAGTTCGGGATGGCGCAGGGGAGCGGTTTCGGCGTCGACAGTACGTCCCTTTTCCCCGGCGTCGGCATGCTGGAGGATATTGAATCCCTCGGCCAGCGAGGCCATCATGCCGTACTCGATTCCGTTGTGGACCATCTTGACGAAATGTCCGGCGCCGGAAGGGCCGCAGTGGAGATAACCCTTCTCCGCCGGGTGCACCTCTCCACTGCATCCGACGCCACGAGGGGCGGCCGCGATGCCTGCGGCTAACGAGGCGAAGATCGGATCGAGCCTGCGGACCGGCTCGTCGTCGCCGCCGACCATCAGGCAATAGCCGCGCTCCCGACCCCAGATGCCTCCGCTCGTCCCCACGTCGAGGTAGTGAACGTCTCGCTCCCTCAATGCGGCGGAGCGCCTGAGATCGTCATGGAAATAGGAGTTCCCGCCGTCGATGACGATGTCCCCGGCCGAGAGTTCGTTGGTGATGACGGCAAGGGTCGCGTCGACCACGGCGGCAGGAAGCATCAGCCAAAGAGCCCGCGGTTTTTCCAGCCTCGCCACCAAGTCTGCCAGAGATGAAGCGCCGATCGCTCCTTCCCTGGCGAGGGCCTCGACCGAGCCCGCTGCCACGTCATAGACCACCAGCTGGTGCCCCGCGGCCATCAGCCGCCGCGACATCTCGCTTCCCATCCGTCCGAGTCCCACCATGCCAAGCTGCATCAAAACCCTCCCCGGTACTTTCACTTCGCTGAAGAAAAACAGCACACCCTTCGACAGGCTCAGGGTGAACGGCCATTGGTTTTCAAACGGCGCAAGCGGCCCAGCCCCCTAGGGAGAGGGGCTCTACTTCAGGGCGGCCAGGCGCTTTTGATCGAGGGCCTTGGCGAGACCGTCGAAGGCGCGGCTGAATTTATCTACCCCCTCGTCCTCCAGTTGCCGGGTCACGGCATCCATCTCGATGCCGAGTTCGTGGAGACGGTCCAGCACCTGCCGGGCCTCCTGCACCCCCTGGTCCAGACGGGGGAGCGGATGACCGTGGTCGCGATAGGCGGAGAGGGTTTCCAGCGGGACGGTGTTGACGGTGTCCGCCCCCAGGAGCGGCTCGATGTATTTGACATCGGTGTAGGAGGGATCCTTGGTCCCGGTGCTGGCCCACAGCACCTTCTGCGGACGAGCGCCACGGGCCGAAAGGGCCAGGAACCTGTCGTCCGAGATGGTCTCGCGGTAGATCTTGCGGGCGACCTTGGCGCAGGCGATGGCGGTCTGGCCCCGGAGGGAAATGGCCATCTGCCCGGTGCGGCCGCCGTCTTCAGCCAGCTTGTCGAGGAGCGGATCGACCAGCACGTCGATCCTGCTCAGGAAGAAGCTGGCCACCGACGTCACCCGCTCCAGCGGCAGCCCGCGGGCCGCCCGCTCGGAGAGGCCGTCGAGATAGGCCTCGGACACCGCTCGGTAGCGGGGTAGACCGAAGAGCAGGGTGACGTTGATGTTGAGACCTTCGCGCGTCAGCTGCCTGATGGCGCCGAGTCCCTCGACGGTCCCCGGCACCTTGATGAAGATGTTGGGACGGTCGACCCTCTCCCACAGGCGCCTGGCCTCCACCATGGTCCCGGCGGTGTCATGCGCCAGGTGCGGCGAGACCTCGAGACTGACGAACCCGTCCCTGCCATCGGTCCGGTCGTAGACCGGGCGCAGCAGGTCCGCGGTCATCCTGATATCGTCCACCGCCAGCGCCTCGTAGATCTCGCCCGCCGAGAGCCCCTGCCGCGCAAGAAGGGCGATGGCGTCGTCGTAGGCCGTACCGGTAGTTATGGCCTTCTCGAAGGTGGTGGGGTTGGAGGTTACACCTGTCACGCCGTCCTGCTGGATCAGCGAAACGAGCTCCCCAGAGACCAGCATTTCACGACTGAGGAAGTCCAGCCAGATGCTCTGTCCGTAACTTTCCAGTTTCAACAGCGGATTCTCTCTCATGCGTCCTCTCCCTCCTTCTCCAGCATGGCAACCTTCGCCAGCCGCCGCCGGTGCCTTTCGGCTCCGCTGAAGCGCGCCTTCAGGAAGCGGCTGACCAAGTCGAGTGCCTGGTCATATCCCACCACCTTGCTCCCCAGGCAGATCACGTTAAGGTCGTCATCCTCCACGCCCTGGGAGGACGAGAATACGTCATGGATCAGCGCCGCCCGCACCCCTTTGACCTTGTTGGCCGCGATGGAGGCCCCTACCCCGCTGGAGCAGATGGCGATACCGCGGTCAACCTCTCCCGAGGCGACGGCACGGGCGAGAGGTATGACGTAGTCGGGGTAGTCGTCGGCGGGATCCAGGGTGGTGGCGCCGAAATCCCTTACCTCATGTCCGTCCCGGCAGAGGGCGGCGCAAAGCCGTTCCTTGAGGCAAAAGCCGCCGTGGTCAGTGGCAATGCCGATGCGCATCACTCCCCCCTCTAAGCTGCACCGGCGAGATCCCGGGCCAGGCGGCAGATGTTATCGACCGTGAAACCATACTCCTTCATGACCACCTCACCCGGGGCCGAGGCGCCGAAACGGTCCACCCCGAGGATCCTTCCGCGGGAACCGACATAGCGTTCCCATCCGAAGGGCGAGGCTGCCTCGATGGCCAGGCGGGCGGTGACGTCGGGAGGAAGGACATGGTCGCGGTACTCCTGCGGCTGCTCCTCGAAGAGCTCCCAGCTCGGCAGTGAAACGACCCGGGCCGGCACCTTCGACTCGGCCAGTCTTTTCCTGACTTCGACAGCCAGGGATACCTCGGAGCCGGTGGCGATCAGGATCACCTTCGGCGATCCCCCCTCCGCCTCGGCCAGGATGTATCCGCCCTTCAAAAGCCCCTCGGCGCCCGCCAGGTGGCGGCGGTCCAGGGTCGGAACACTTTGCCGTGAAAGGACCAGCGCCACCGGCCTGCGCTTCTGCATCAGGGCGGCGCGCCAGGCATAGGCGCCCTCGTTGGCGTCGCAGGGACGGATCACCACCAGGCGCGGGATGGCCCGCAGGCTCGCCAGGTGCTCGACCGGCTGGTGGGTGGGACCGTCCTCGCCGAGGGCGACGCTGTCGTGGGTGAAGATCTGGACCACATGCAGCCTTGCCAGGGAGGCCAGGCGCAGCGTCGGGCGCAGGTAATCGGAGAAGGTCAGGAAGGTGGCGCCGAAGGGGATGATCCCGCCGTGGGCGGCCAGGCCGTTGGCGATGGCGCCCATGGCGTGCTCGCGGACGCCGAAGTGGAGATTGGAGCCTCCCGGCCCCCACTCCCCCCCGGCTGCGCCCTGGCGGTCGCCGGCGGCGAGCGATTCGCTCTCGAAGTCTCCCCTCCCCTTCATGGCGGTATAGGTGGAGGGGTCGAGGTCGGCGGATCCTCCTATCAGCTGCGGGAGCTTTGCCGCCAGCGCGTTTTGCACCTTGCCGGCTGCCACCCGGGTCGCCATCCCCTTGGGATCGGGAGGAAATTCCGGGATCACCTTCTCCCACCCCTCCGGTAGTTCTCCCTCAATGACGAGACGCAGTTCCCCGCAAAGCTCCGGGTGCTCCCGTCCGTACCCTTCCATGAGCCGGTTCCACTCTTTCTCAGCCGCAGCTCCTTTGGTGACCTCCTCCCGGTAATGCGCCACGGCCTCCTCCGGAAGGTGAAATGCCGGCTCCAGGGGCCACCCCAGGTGCCCCTTGGTGCGGCGCACCTCCTCCTCTCCAAGGGGCGAGCCGTGGGCCTCGAAGCTGTCCTGTTTCCCCGGAGAACCGTAGCCCAGGTGAGTGCGGACCACGAGCAGGGAGGGGCGCTGGCTTTCTTCGCGGGCTTCCTTAAGGGCGCGGTCGAGCGCCGGCAGGTCGTTCCCATCGGGCACGATCTGCACCTGCCACCCGTAGGCCTCGAACCTCGCGGCCACGTTTTCGGTGAAGCATAGCTCGGTGGAGGCGGAGAGGGAGACGCGGTTGTCGTCATAGAGGCAGATGAGTTTTCCCAGCCTCAGGTGGCCGGCCAGGGAAGCGGCCTCGGAGGCCACCCCTTCCATCAGGTCACCGTCGCTCGCCAGGACATAGGTGTGGTGATCGATGACCGGGAAACCGGGGCGGTTGTAGCGGGCGGCGAGGTGAGCCTCGGCGATGGCCATGCCCACGGCGTTGCCGACCCCCTGGCCGAGGGGACCGGTGGTGACCTCCACCCCGGGGGTCACGCCGCGCTCGGGGTGCCCGGGGGTGCTGCTTCCCCACTGGCGAAAGCGCATGATCTCCGCCAGGGGGAGGTCGTACCCGGTCAGGTGCAGGAGGCCATAGAGGAGCATGGAGCCGTGCCCGGCGGAGAGCACGAAGCGGTCACGGTCGAACCAGCCCGGGCTGGCGGGGCTATGCTTCAGGAAGCGGGTCCACAGGAGGTAGGCCATCGGCGCCGCCCCCATGGGAAGTCCGGGATGGCCGCTGTTGGCCTTCTGGACGGCGTCGATGGCGAGAAAGCGCAGGGTGTTTATGCAGAGCTGATCCAGTTGGCCGGAGTTGCTCTCGAAATGAGGATCGCTGCTCATGGGTGCTCCTGTTCGGGGTTTGACGGCGGCGCCGGCTTTCCTGCCACACGCTTCTCAGGAAAGCCGGCGACTTGCTGTCCGGAAGGAGCAGAAGGCTGGAAGCAGTGGAAGGCGACTATTGGTCCCGGAGGGCCGGTCGCTACTCGGTGGTGTCTATGTACTTCAGCGCCTCCTCCGGATAACGCTCACCGGCCACGGAGAAGGAGGCGGCGGCACGATCCAGCGAAGCCCAGATCTCCTCCGGCAGCGTGATCCCGACGGCGTCGATGTTTTCCTCGAGGTAACGCAGATGCTTCGTGCCCGGGATGGGAACGATGTCGTGACCGCGCCTCAGCACCCAGGCCAGCGCGACCTGTCCGGGGGTGGCGTCGTGAGTGGAGGCAATCTCCTTCAGTACCGAGACTAGTCCCAGGTTGTGGCTCAGGTTCTCCGGCTGGAAGCGGGGATTCTTCCGCCGCCAGTCGGTCGGATCGAGGTCGTCGGGGGACTGGATCTTGCCGGTCAGGAAGCCGCGCCCCATCGGGCTGTAGGCCACGAAGCCGATGCCTAGCTGCCTCAGGGTGGGGAGGAGCTTTTCTTCCGTCCCCCGCTCCCACAGCGACAGCTCGGACTGCACCGCGGTGAGGGGGTGAACGGCGTGGGCCCGGCGGACGGTCCCCGGCCCCACCTCGGACAGCCCGATGAAGCGGACCTTTCCCTCGGCGACCAGTTCGGAGAGCGCCCCTGCCGTCTCCTCGATCGGGACGTTGGGGTCCAGCCGATGCTGGTAGTAGAGGTCGATATAGTCGGTCCCCAGCCTCTTCAGCGACCCCTCGATCGAACGCCGGATGTGGGCCGGGCTGCTGTCGAGGGCGCACTGCTCACCATGGGGGCCAAACCTCCAGGCGAACTTGGTCGAGACGATCACCCGTTGACGCGGGACCTCCTTGAGCACGCGCCCCACCAACTCCTCGTTGGTAAAGGGTCCGTAGAGCTCGGCCGTATCGAGGAAGTTGACTCCCAGGTCCAGGGCGCGGCGCAGCACCGTAAGCGAGGAGGCGTCATCGGGGCGCCCGTAGGCGAAGGACATCCCCATGCAGCCAAGCCCCAAAGCCGACACCTCGAGCCCCTGCCGGCCCAGTTTTCGTTTGTGCATCGAAGCCTCCTCTGCTTTTGGCCGTCCCGGCGGAACCTCACCCGGCCCGATTGCGGCGCGGCAGTCGAGGCGGGCCCCGAAAGAATAGCCCGGACGGCGGCGGAATCGTAAAAGAGCGTAGCAACGGCGTTCACGCTCTCAAGACGAGAAAGCGGAAACCGTCGTCATTCAACAGCCGTCCGCCCGCCGGGAGGGCGCCTCCAGGGACTTCTCCTTCGGGTGCCTGCGCGACAAGACCAGCCTTCCCAGGGGTACCGTGCTGATCACCCCGGCCAGGAAGAGCGCCCACCCCGCGATCCTGCGTTCGCGGTCGGTGAGCCTGTCGGCGATCAGGAGCCCCACTCCTCCACCCATGATGGCTCTGGTCGCCGCAATGAGAGATAGTTGCGGCAGCGTCAACCTTGCTTCTTTCATAAGTGCCTCCTCTGCATCGTTGATCACTCTCTTAGAGAAGCACAGCTATCTCTGAGCACCGCCGCGAGGGCAGTTTCCACGAATCATCCAATTATATCAGGATTATCGACGTGTTGAAGAATAGCAGCCCTTTATTAATAAAAATAGCCCATATCTCTATGGGCTATTTTTCTATGACTTCCTGTTGCGGCTGTTATGCCTACAGGATTCAGCTAACCCTGCTTCGCCGCTATTTCTTGACTACGCAGTCGATCACCGCATTGATCCTGCGGTTTGCCGCCCTCCCCTCAGGGGTGTTGTTGTAGCTTATCCGCCTGGTCGAGCCGTACCCTTTGGCCGAGAGGCGGGAGCGGTCGATGCCGAAGTTGTCGACCAGGTAGTTGACCACGTTTTCCGCCCTCTGCTGCGACAGCTTGATGTTGTAGTCCGGGTCGCCCACGTTGTCGGTGTGCCCCTCGATCACGGCGGTGGTGGTCGGGTACTCTTTCATGTAGTCGGCAACCTTGGCGATCTCGCCGCGGTATTCGGGCTTGACGGCGGCGGAGTTGGTATCGAAATCGATAACCAGGGCCATGCAGAGCTTCTCGGGAGGCTCGATCTTCTGGACATCGAAGGCGCAGTCGATGATGGCCTCGATGCGGCGGTTCTTCTGCTTCCCTTCGTTGGTCGCGTTGTCCGCGATGGGGCGGGTGTAGCCGTACCCCTTGGGAGTCAGGCGGGAGCGGTCGATGCCGAAGTTGGTGACCAGGTAGTCGACCACGGCCTGCGCGCGGCGCTGGGAGAGATCCATGTTGTGCTCGTAGCTCCCGACGGTGTCGGTGTGGCCTTCGATCACGGCGGTGGTGGTCGGGTATTTCTTCATGAAGTTGCCGACCCTGCCGATCTCGTCATGGTATTCGGGACGGATGAGGGCCCGGTCGATATCGAACTCGACGTGCAGGGTCACGCAGTACTTGTAGTGGCCGGGGGTCGGTTCCTCGGCCGGAGGCGGCGCGGGGGCCGGAGTCGGCTCGACCGCCACGGCGGCAGGCTGTTTCCCGCCGAAGACGAAGGTCAGACCGGCGGAGTATTCCCAGTTGTGGAGGGTCTTGTAGCTGATGTCCAGGATGTGCCTGGCGTCGATCCGGAGGGCCAGGTCGTCTACCATGAAGAACTTGACGCCGCCACCGAAGTTGAAGGTGCCGTCGGTGACGTCGTTATTTGGGTATTCGATCGTGAGACCGCCGCCGCCCACGGCGAGGTACGGGACCAGGGCCGTGCGGGGCATGAAGTTGTACAGCACGTCCATCCGGTATGACCAGGCGTTGAAATGCCTGTCGGTACCGTCGAATTCAGCGCGGACATAGTTGCCGACCAGTTCCGTTTCCCAATGGTCGGTCAAGTCATACCCCAGGCGCAGACCATAGAGGGGGCGGTTCTTCGTCAGCAGGCCCTGACCGTTTTTATCGTCCTGGTCATAGATGTACCCGCCGATATAGGGGGAGACGGAGAAGGCCCCCGCTCTTTCCCCGGCGTGGACTATGCTTGCCAGGGCCAGCACCGCGAAGATGACCATCAGACAGGTAAGCTTTTTCATCCCTTTTTCCCTCCTTGATGGGAAGGTTTCCCCAGGGAACCTTCCGCTTTGATTTCGTGCCGCCCATGCGGGCGACCAACTGTGCCGGTGGCAGCAGCCGCGGGCCGACCGGATGCGCCGGCCCCGCCGCTAATTAACGCTAACAAATACTATCTTCATTCTGACCCGTGTCAACAGCTCTCATTACCTCCGGCGTCAAATCCGCCGGCAGGTGGTCGAGGTCCCGATACAGGGCATCCTGCGCTTCGGGCGGGAATCAGCACCCTCTCAGCCGCTGCATCTTGTGTCCCTCCCCGATCTCCTCGACCGGAAGTCCTGCGCTCAGGTAGGCCTTGAACCCGCCCGCCAAAACCCGGGCCTGCTGGTATCCCTGCCCGGCAAGAAGATGCACCAGGGCCTCGGCCGGTTCATCATTGGGAGCGCTGGAGTAGACGACCACCGCGCGCTCCTTCGGGATCTCGGGCAGATGATTGTGCGCCTCATCGCTCTCCAGCCGCAGGGCCCCGCGCGCCTTCATGACCGCGAGGTCCCAGTCCCCCGCATGCCGCACCTCCACGAAAAAGATCGGCTCCCCTCTTCTCATCTGTGCATGGACCGACTCGGCAGTCACCGCCAGCTCGTTCTTCATATCGTTGTCTCCTGTCTCGCCGGCCAGCCGGCGCCTTGCCGTCAATCTTCTCCCTCGTCACCTGCCTTCTCGTCAGTATGCTTGGGGCGGCCCTTCCTCCTTACCCAGAGGTACATGATGCAGAAGATGACCACGATGATGGCCAGGGTCACGATCCAGCTGAACGTTCCGAACGAGTATTTCACTACCTCTGTCTGTGGCATGACTTCCCCCTTGGATCAATGTTTTCCCATTGCCGGGCCCGCCTCCGTCCCCGGCCGTGCCAGACGCCGGGCGACGACTTCGGCCAGGTCTTCTACCTGCACCTTTCCCTCGAATCCGCCCGTCTTGATGCCGTCCTCGAAGATGGTGAGACAGAACGGGCAGTTTGATACCAGTACCGGCGCACCGGTAGCGACAGCCATGGCCAGCCGGGCGGCATTGATGCGGCTGCCGATCTTCTCCTCGGCCAGCACCAGACCTCCCCCGCCACCGCAGCAAAAGCTTTCCCTAAGGCTCTGCTTCATCTCACTGACAGTGGCGCCGGCAGCGGCCAGGACTGCGCGCGGCTCGTCGTAGACGTCGCGGTAGCGGCCTATATAGCAGGAGTCGTGGTAGCTGCAGGTGAATTCCGAAGCCTCCAGGGGGAGCTTCCCTTCCGCGATCAGCCTGGCCAGAAAGGTGGTGTAGTGCTCCACTTCGGCTGTGAATCCCAGGTCGCGGTAATCCCGGAGCAGCGCGTTAAAGCAGTGCGGGCAGGTGGTCACCACGCGGGTGACGCCGTACTTCTCCATGCGCTCGATGTTGGCCCTCGCCATGTTCTGGTAGAGGTATTCGTTCCCCAGCTTTCGGGGAGGTTCCCCGCAGCAGGTCTCCTCCTTTCCGAGGATGCCCAGGCGGATGCCGGCCGCGGAACAGATGGTGGCGAATTCCCGGGCCACGGCCTGGTTTCGGCGGTCGAAGGAAGCGAAGCAACCGACGAAGTAGAGGACGTCGCACTTCTCCCCCTCTCCCAGGATGGCCACATCGAGTCCGGCGGCCCATTCGGCGCGACGGGCATAGGCTATCCCGAAGGGGTTGCCGTTGACCTCGTAGTTGCCAAGCGCGGTCCTGACCTCCTCTCCTGGAAATTCTCCCCGCATCAGGGCCAGGTTGCGTCGCATCTCCAGGATCTTGTTGACGTGCTCTATGTTGGCCGGGCAGATCTCCTGGCAGGCCCGGCAGGTGGTGCAGGACCAAAGGACGTCGCGGGTCACCGTCTCCACCAGGTCCGCGGCCGGCCTGTCGAAGGCCACCTCCCCTATCTGCTGCACCACGACCATGGGCGACAGGGGCTTGGCCGTCACCCAGGCGGGGCAGCGGTCCTGGCAGCGCTTGCAGGCGGTGCAGGCGTCGGCATCGTGGATGTCCTTCCAGCTAAGCTCCTGGAGAGTGGTCGCTCCGTAGCTTTCGGCGCTCTCGTCCTCGAGGTTGATGGTATCGATGGCCCCCTTGGGCCGGAGATCGGTGAAGAAATAGTTGATGCCGGTAAGAAAGAGATGGCGCAGCTTGGTGAAAGGTATCAGGGCGATGAAGGACATGGCAACGCCCAGGTGAAACCACCAAAGCCCCCGGTGCAGGGTTCGCAACTCGGCGGGCGACCGGTCATGGAGCAGCAGGGCTACCGGAAGGCCGCCGTAGGAATAGGGAAGGATGCCGGGATTGCCATGCACCTCGGTCGCCGCCATGCGTGTTCCCTCGATCAGAAAGCCGGTGATCAGTAGGGCAAAGAGCAGGAGGTGGCTCAGGTAGTCGTCTATGCCGGTCTGGAGGCCCTCCGGGGTGAAGATGAACCTGCGCACCGCGAAGCCGAGCAGCATGGCGATGGCGACGAGGCCCGCGCCGTTGAGGACCACCTTGAAAGCGAGGTAGAAGTGCCCTTTGAGAAAGCGGACCGAGAAGAGGGGGTCGGTGAAGTCGGCCTGCACCATGACCAGGAGCGTGCCGATGAAGAGGAGCAGGAAGCCCCAGAAGAAGAAGGCGTGAAGGCCCCCGGGCCCGGGCACCAGCAGTACGCGAAGCTGGGCGAAGGCATCGACGAGAAAAATCTTCATCCGCCGGGAACTCTGGTCCAGGCGATCGAGCGCCTTGCCCTGCCGATATACCGGAAGCCTCAGGTAGAAACCGACGCCGCAAAGCCCCAGGGCCAGCGCCGCCATCAGGTACATCGGACCGGATGCTCCCTGACCGACGTTCCAGTAGATCTCCCTTGTTGCTTCCATGGAGTCCGTCCTGAAAGGTTTTTCGGCGGTCACAACTCATTGCAGAAAAAGAGGGACTCCATGGTAACAACTGCCGAATCAGCGGATTTTACGGCAACAACCCTCCTCAAAAATATCTTAACAGTCTCTCATGTCAAGCTGACAAAGCCTCGTCCAATGTGTGAAACGCCCTTCCCGAATCAGGCAGCCGAGCGGGGCAGAGAGCAAACGATGGCTGAGGGTGGCAAAAGGAACCGCAGACGGCTCTCCTGAAACAGCCGCAGGTCCCTGACCGCGACCTTTATGAGCATGCATCAATCTTGAGAGTGTGGAGGAGCCAGCTGAGAGGCAAGGTTGTGAGACTGCCGGCGACGCTGACGGGCAGATCCCAACCGGGATGAGAGAAAAATCACTTGTTATTGGGAAGAGAAAACGTCTACCATCAAGTAGTTTAGAGCTTTGACGACGTTTTCAACCCAAAAGGGAAGAGTGATGAAGATAAATACCGACTCACAGCAGCCTGTGACCGTACAGCAGGTTGCCAGGACTGCCAAGAAGTTAGAGGCCGGGGCCGTCGTGAAAAAGGGCGCGGCAGAGAAGGCGCAAAGGGGAGACACCGTCGAGCTGTCCCCCTCCCTGGACGCGGAGCTCAAGGCCCGTGATGCCGAGCGGGCCCGGCGTGTCGAGCAGGTGAAGTCGCAGGTGAAGGCGGGGAAATACAAGGTCGATACCCGGGTCGTCGCGGAAAAGATCCTTTCAGGCAAGGTGGGGAGCTAACCACTCAGAACTCCACCAGTCCCACAATCCTTCTCAAAATGACCAGGACATCCCCCACGTCTATCTTGCCGTCGGGGTGTGGAGCCCCGTCCACCAGCGGGGCCAGGTCTCCATGGGCCAGCGCCTGCGGCGTCACCGGCTCCATCCCCAGCGACAGCGCCATCGCCACCGCCGCATCGGCGATATCGACTCTGCCGTCGCCGTTCATGTCGCCCGAAATGGAGGCGACCTGAACGATGTTACGATAGGCGACGCTGGTATTGCCGCTCCTGTCGGTGACGCTCGCGGAGATGCGGGTTTCGCCATTTTGTTTCAGCGCGATCTGCTGCTGGAATCCTCCATTCTCTACCGCCGGCACCAGGTTCCTCCCGCCGGCATCGACCACCACGCTGACCTCTGATCCCTCCGCTCCGGCCATACCTTTCACCACCAGGCTCTGCTGCTCGGTCCGCATATCCTCCACCGGCTCGGTTATGGCAACGAACGGTTTCCCCGGTGCATAGCTTACACTTCGTTTCACCTTGGAGACCCGCCCCTGCAGTGACGCTGTCAGCTCGATGGTGTTGACACCCTGCCGGAGGTAGGCCGTGCCGGAGAAAGTGCCGTCGGTCACGGCGAGGCTCTGCAGGGTAGCGCCGTTCACCGCCATGGTCACCACGCTTCCGGAGGTGACGGTGCCGCTCGCGGCCAGGAAGGAGCTGCCGGTCACGCTGTTGTCAGCCGGAGCCTGCACCGAGATCACCGGCGCCGTGGCATCGAGATGGACGGTCACCGTCTCGGTGGTCCTGTTCCCCGCGCCATCCGTGGCCGCCACGCTTATGTTGTTGACGCCGGTGGCCAGGCATACCGCGCTGCTGAAGAGTGCGGCGCGGTCGGTGACATCGATGCCGTTAACGGTCAGGCTGGAGATACCGGAGGCATCGGTGGCGCTTCCCATGATGTTCAAGACCGGATCGGTCGTGACAGCGCCGGCAGAAAGGGTCGACAGGGCAAGTACCGGCGGGTTCCCTTCCACGGAAACCGTCAGCGGCTGGGAGATCGGAAGGGCCGCGTTGTGGTTCAGGTCTCCTTCCTGTCGGGCGGTGATGACGGTGGTCCCCGCCCCCACTATGGTGACCGTGTTGCCGCCCACCGCGGCCACGGAGGGATCGGAACTCTGGTAGCTTACCGGCAGGCCGCTCGATGATGCGGCATTCAGGGCGAAGGGCGGATCACCGAGGATCCTGCGCGCTATCGGGGAGAAGGTCACCGTCTGCCCGCGCTTTTGCACCACCAGCGCCTGGGAAACGTCAGGAGCCCGGTCTATGCTGGTACTCCCGGCCTGTGAAGCGGTGATGACCGCGGTCCCTGCGCCAACTATGGTCACCACCCTGCCGTTCACCTGTGCCACCAGCGGATTGGAGCTGGAAAAGGCGATCTCGAGCCCGCTGCAGGCGGAGGCATTGAGGTTGAACGGGGGATCCCCATAGGTCGCCGGAGAGATGGCCGGGAAGACGATCTGCTGACACGATCTGAGGATGCTCAGGGTGCCATTGATCGGGATGAACAGGTAATTCAGGGCCGACAGCGGTGCGGGGTTCACCACTATCTGGTAATCGCCCACCGGGCTCGCCTGGGTAGCCTCCGTGGTGAGACCCGGTTCTCCCGAGACAGTCGAGAGGCTGTCCGCGTAGACGAAACCGCCGTACGTGACGGTGAAGGGAGGATTCGGCGTCTGGTAGACACGAGCCTTATTTTCCGCCGCCACCGTCAGCGGGGCTTTGGCCACCACCAGCGGGACAGCCACGTCGGGGGCCGGGTTGTAGATTTCATTTCCTCCCTGTGAGGCAAGGATGACCGTGCTCCCTGCGCCGGTGATCCGGATCTCGCCGTTGACGACCTTGGCCACGTTTTCGTCCATGCTGGTATAGGTGACGGGAAGCCCGCTACTACTGGCGCCACCCGGGAGGAAGGGTGGGTCACCGTAGGTCCGGGAAAGGCCGCCAACCGTGATGGCCTGATCGAGCCTGGCCGCCTGGAAAGTCACCTCGTTGCCGTAGGCTGTGCCCATCGCGTTAACAGCGAAGGCCCTGACATGATAGGTGACACCTGCCGTGAGACCGGTGATCGCGCCGACAAAGGGACCGGCCCCGCTTCCCGCATGGAGACAGCTGCCGGTGAGGTCGGGATTGGCCGCCGTCCCCCAGCAGAGCCCGGCATCGGTTGCCGGGTAGTAGTTGGGATAGACCAGGCCTCCTCCTGTCGCGGAGGTCGAGGTCGTGGCGGAGATGGGAGAAGTTTCCAACAGCGGCATGAAGGCGCCTGAACGGACCCAGTTCGATCCCGTCCCGGCGAGGGCGAAGCCCTGCAGGGAGCCGTTGGCGCCGTTGGCGGTGCGCTCGGGGGCGGTGGTGAAGGCGGCGTTGGCGAGGCCGGCGTCACCTTCGTCCAGATGGAAGTAGGCGACCAGGTGCTCCTCGCTCAAAGGGTCGATGATTTGCGAGACCGAGTTCCTGATCTCGTCCCTGGTGCGGGCGCTATCCCAGAGCCGTAGCTCGTCGAGCTCTCCACTGAAGAAACTACCGCCGGTTCGGGCTACGCCGACCAGCAGGTCTTGGGCGTTGTCGGGGTTCACCGCCAGGGCGGCATGCGAGAGCTCTTTTTCCAGCCTGCCGTCGAGGTAGAGCCGGGCGGTGGAGGAGGAGCGATCGACGGAAAGCGCCACATGGTGCCAGCGTCCGTCGTTCAAACCGGTCGTTCCCACCAGTCCTTCCGGCACCCCCACCGTGGAGGTGCCGTCGCTGACCTCGGCCGCCACCTTGTCCTGGTGCAATAGCAACTGGTAACCTGCGCCATTGCCGGGCAGCCCTTTCGACACCAGCCCGGTACCGTCGGGCTGTGAAGCGGGGAGGTGCAGCCAGCTCTCGATGGTGAAGCCGGGCTTGGCCCCGAAATTCAGATGGGGACCGTTCCCCACCCGGATGAGGTCATCTGCCCCATCAAAGCCGACTCCGTTCCAGGGAGGCGGGTTGACCACAAGGGTCCTGACCACGTCGGCTGCCGGATCGAAGGTGCCGTCACCAGGCTGCGATGCGGTGATCTCCGCGGTCCCGGGGGCGACCACCCGTATCTTGCTGCCCGCCACGGAGGCCACCGCTGGAGCCGAACTGGCGTAACTCACCGGGAGGCCGCTGGAGGCGGTGGCCCCGGGGTCGAAATCGGCGTCGCCGAAGGTCCTGGCCCGCATCGGATTGAAGGTGATGCTCTGGGAGGTGGAGCCCGCGACGATGAGGGTGCCGTTGGTGAAGACGAAGGTGTAGTCGTCCGACTGCAAGGTGCCGAGGGCGACGATGATCGGATAACTCCCCGCGGGGCTCGTCTGAATCGCGGTCGTGGAAAGCGCGGGCATGCCTGAGAGCGCACTCTCGCTGTCGCCGTTGACGAAGCCGCTATAGCTGAAGGTGAAGGCGGGGTCGCTCGCGAGACAAGCCCGCGACTTGTTGTGGGCGGTCACGGTGAGGACGGCTTTGGCCACGTTCAGGGTGATCGGGACCGCGGGAGCCGGGTCATAGGTCCCGTTGCCAGGCTGGCTTGCGGTGATGACCGTGGTCCCGGCGCCGGTGATGACGATCTGCCCGCCGATGACCACGGCGACGGCGGGGTCGGAGCTGGTGTAGGTGACGGGAAGGCCGCTCGAGGTGGTGCCGCCGGGGTTAATGGGCGGGTCGCCATAGGTCACGCCGGAGATCTGCGGCAAGGTGATGGTCTGGTTGAGCTTGGCCGCCTGGAAGGTCAGCTCGTTGCCGTAGGTGGTCCCCATCTCGTTGACCGCGAAGGCCCTGACGTGATAGGTGACGCCGGCGCTCAGTCCCGTGATTGCGCCGATAAAGGGGCCGACGCCGCTTCCGGCGTGGACGCAGTTGTCCGAGAGAGCCGGCCCGGCTGCGGTACCCCAGCAAAGGCCGCGGTCGGTGGCGGGATAGTAGTTGGTGTAGACCAGCCCCCTGCCTGTGGCGCCGCCGGAGGTGATATCGGAGAGGGTCGAGGTCTCGAGCAGCGGGAGGAAGGCGCCGGAGCGGACCCAGTTCGATCCCGTCCCGGCGAGGGCGAAGCCTTGCAGGGAGCCGTTGGCGCCGTTGGCGGTGCGCTCGGGGGCGGTGGCGGAGGCGGCGTTGACGAGGCCGGCATCCCCCTCGTCAAGATGGAAGTAGGCCACCAGGCGCTCCTCGTCGAGCGGGTCGATGATCTGCGAGAGCGAGCTCCTGATCTCGTCCCTGGTGCGGGCGCTGTCCCAGAGCCTCACTTCATCGAGCTCTCCCCTGAAGAAAGCGCTGCCGCTGCGGTCCACGCCGACCAGCAGGTCTTGGGCGTTGTCGGCGTTCACCGCCAGGGTGGCATGGATGAGCTCTTTTTCCACCCTGCCGTCCAGGTAGAGCCGCGCGGTGGAGGAGGCGCGATCGACGGAAAGGGCGACATGGTGCCAGCGGCCGTCGTTCAGAATCGTGGTCCCCACCAGCCCTTCCGGCACCCCGACCGTCGAGGTGCCGTCGGTTATTTCGGCAGCAACCCGGTCCTGATAAAGTGTCAACTGGTACCCGGCCGCGCCCCCCCCCGCGCCTTTCGAGATGAGCCCGGTGCCGTCGCTCTGCGTGCCGTCCAGGTGCAGCCAGGTCTCGATGGTGAAACCCGGCTTGGCCCCGAAGTTCAACTGGGGAGCGCTCCCCACGCGGATGAGATCGTCCGTTCCATCGAAGCCGACACCGTTCCAGGGTGGGGGATTGACCGTCAGGGTCCGCGTGACGTCGGCCGCCGGGTCGTAGGCTGCGTCTCCCTCCTGCGACGCGGTGATCTCCGCGGTACCAGGAGCCACCACCCGGATCTTTCCGCCCACGATGGCGGCCACAGCCGGGTTCGAGCTGGTGTACGTCACGGGGAGAGCGCTCGAAGCGGTGGCCCCGGGGGCGAAATCCCCGTCGCCGAAGGTCCTGGCCCGCAGGTTGAAGGTGATCAGCTGCGGGGTGAGCCCCGCGCCCGACAGGATGGTCAAGGTTGCGCCGGTAAAATCGATGGTGTAGTTCGGGCCGGCGCTGAGGCTGCCGATGCCGATCGGATAGATGCCGGTCCCCTCCCCTTGGTCCCTTCTCAGGCTCCCCGTCAGGATAGCGCCGGTGTCACCGTTGACGAAGCCGCTGACGGTGAAATCGAGGGAAGGCTCTTCAGCCCCGAGGATCTTGGTCTTGGAATTGGCCTTCACCGTGAGGTGGGCGGGGTTGATGGTGAGGTTGGCGCCGTTATAGACAACGGCATACTTCAGGCCGGCATAGATGGTCCCCTGCTTGATGGCGTAGCTCCCCGGCGTCTGCCCGGGCTCCCTGGCGAGGCTCCCGGTGATGACGGCGCTGGTGTCGCCGTCCACCAGCCCCGATATCTCGTAGTCAAGACCGGGATCGGCGTCGCCGTAGGCCTTGCTCTTGGCCTTGGCCGTGACGGTAAGAACGGGCTTCAAGTAGTAATTCCTGATCGATTCGACCAAGGCGCCGTTTTGGTTGCGCCAGGCGGTGGACTGGTACCCTACCGCCCGCAGGTACCGATTCTGCGCGTGTGTCAGGCTCGCGCCCTGCAGTTTCCACCCCCCCGGGATGGGAGTTGCCGCGCCTAGGGTGGTCCATGGACCCGCCGGGTCTGCGGCATCCTGGAAGTGGACCGCCCAGACTTCGGGCGCGGTGCCCCCCCTAAGCCAGGTGATGGTCGAGCCATCGGGAGAGACGGTCAGCTCCTGCGTCCCCCACCCGTTTGAAAATCTCAGCATGTTGCTCAGGTTATTGATCCGTTCCTTGCACGGATAGGGACCGCTATCGAGATACCCCCCCACCAGGATCTTCCCGTCGGGTTGCAAGGTGATGAATTGATAGCTGTAATTCGATTGGTCGTACCCGGGCATCTCCCACGATATGAGGTGATCCAGCTCATCGATTTTCCCCGACTTCTCAAGCCTCACGATAAATTGGCGGTCAACCACCGAAGTGCCGTCGTCTACCTTGTCGAACCACCCGGTCATGAGTACCTTCTGGTCGGCCTGGAGAGCGATGCCGAAAATCAGCGGCTGATCATGCGGGTCGAACGAATCGATGATCCTGGTGGGATAGTCGAGGTCAAGGCTGCCATCCTGGGTGATGGAACCGTCACCCCTCCGGTGTTGAAGGTTGTTCAGCCGCACCATGCCGCCCTTGGCGAGGCGGGGGATCGGAGGAGTAGTGGTATCCCAGGCGAGATCCGCGAACATCCCCCCGATGTATAGCTGCCCGTCCCGGTCCATTTGGGCGGTCAAGGTAAGGTCGGCGTCGATCTGCCACAGACTGCGCGGGGAATGAAAGGTCGGGTCGATCTCGCCGTTTGTTTCCAGACGGTACATCTTGTCGGGCTCGGTATATTCCTGGGAATGCACGGTTATGACTATCTTGTTGTCGGGCTGAATCACCAGGGCCGAGATGATGCCGTCGAAATCGGGAGGGTTGAAGGTCGGATCAACCTCACCGTTCTTCTTGGTCCGGATCAACCTGATGGTACGCTGGGTCGGATCCCTCGGGGTCACTATTCCGCCCATGTAGATCATGCCGTCCTCGAAGGGGGTCCCCTTCGGAATCAAGACGCCATCCGACCAGGTATCCTTCGAGGTGCTGGAACCGACCGGCAGCAACACCAGTATGGTCACGTAATTGAGGTACTTTACCCCGTCGCCGAACTCCCAGGAAGCCCAGCCGTTGAAGGGGTTGTGGAAGTCGGGATCGATGGCGCCGCTGGGCGCCAGCCGGACCACCATCTGGTGCTCCACGTCGTTTACCCTGTGGAAGACCCCGCCGACCAGCAGATAGCCGTCGGGTTGAACTGCCAGCGTCTGGATGAAGCCCTGAAACTTGTTGGCTAAGGTAAAGGCCTGGTCCAGGTTCAGGTTCTGGTCCAGTTTTGCGAGGTAACGGTAACTGGTGATGTCTTTCGGCTGGCCCTGATAGAAGACGGAGCCGTCTGACGCGATGGCCATGGTGGTGATGTCGGCACGGTCCAGCAAGTCGGACTCGAGGGACGAGGCGTCATCGTCGAGGACTCCGTTCGGGTAGAACCTGGCCAGATGTGTGCGGTCTTTCCCCCCTGCGCTGTAAAACAGCCCGCCGACCAGGAACTTGCCATCAGGCTGGACGGCAAGGCCGTAGGCGAAGTAGTCGAGTTTCAGGTTTATCGGGTCCAGTGTTCCGTCAGGTTTTAACCTGGCAAAGTAACTCGGTTCAGTGGCGCCGGCGCCTATCCCGTTGAACTCCCCCGCCACCAGTATCCTCCCATCGGCTTGAAGGGCTATGGCGTTGACGCTGCCGGAGTCGGCGACGGGGCTGAAAGCGTCGAGCTCTCCATCGATGGTGAGCCGGGCCAGGTGTTGACGTTCCTGCGCTCCCGAACCGGCGGTGACCGAGTCGAAATCACCTCCGAGTATCACCTTGCCGTCGGCTTGCAGGGCCAGGGCCCGGACGGTGGCGTTGGGGGCAGCTAAGTACCCGGCGTCAAGGGATCCGTCGGGCTTGTACCTCGCCAGGTTCTGGCGGGGGGTGGTGAAACCTCCACCGATGACCATGTACCCATCCTGCAAGACGATGGCATTCACCTCGCCATCGGTGCCTCCTGAGAAAGTTCCGGTAACGGTCCCTTCCGTGGCTCCCGCCAGCGATACGCGGGCCATGTTCCCGCACGCCCCCCCCACCAGCTGGCTGAACAGACCGCCCACCAGCAGGCCTGCTCCATCGGGCTCCAGGACCAGGCTCTTTATCGTCACCGGGGTTGCCACATTGGCCGGGTCGAAGGAGGCATCCACCGCGCCGTCGGCGCTTCTCAGCCTCGCCAGTCCTTTTCTGACCGTAGAACCGTATGGGGTGTCAATCCACCCGAACGTCCCGCCTATGTAGATGCGGCTTTCCTGGGGATCTGCCTGGTTGGTCTCGATGGCGATGGCGTTGACCTCGCCGTAGGGCGCGGACTGGAAGGAGGTGTCAAGGGTGCCGTCGGTGTTCAGCCTGGCGAGACCCTGCAGCGTTATCGGAGGGTCGCCGTAGTCGAGAGCGAAACTCCCCCCGATGAGGACCTTGCCATCCCACGGCTGATAGGCCACGGCCCGTATCTCGTAGCCATGGATATCCGGCCCGTAAGCAGGGAGGAAAATTCCGCAGGGATAGCCATAATCAACGGGGCATACCGACTCATCCATCACCCACTGGGGAGTGAAGCGGTAGGGGTCAACGTTATTGATCACGAAACCGTCGCGGACGGCCGAGCGCAGGTCGTCCTTGGGGGGCTGCGGGTTCACGACAAGGGTCTGCACCACATCAATTGCAGGGTCATAGGTGGCGTCCCCCGCCTGTGAGGCCGTGATTTCGGCGATACCGGGGGCGACGACGCGAATCGTTTCGCCCATGCCCATCGTTCCGTCCACTATTACGGCCACTGCCGGGTTTGAACTGGTGTAGGTTACCGGAAGGCCGCTGGAGGCGGTGGCGCCGGGATAGAAATCGCGATCGCCGAAGACCCTGGTGAACAGTGGGTCGAAAGTGATGCTCTGCGGCACCTTTCCGGAGGGGGAGAGGTCGGCCGGGGCCGGGCCGGCTAAGTCCAGGCCGTCGCGAACGGCCGAGCGCAGTCCGGCGTAGCAGGTGCTGGCCAGCAGCGTCGGCATGAGGAGCACAAGCAGTATGATGATCCTTTTTTTCATCCCGGGCCCCGTCTCATCACTACCGTTCCTGGATGTGGATGATTCTCCTCAGCGGCCGAAGTCCGCTGTTTGAAACGACCTTGAGTCCCCCGGCCTTGCCGGACATGGCCGGGCCCCGCCGATTCCCGGAGAGGGCCGAGAGGTCGCTTTGGTCCGTGGAACCGGTAGAAAGGGGGACCAGGACCGTTCCCTGAAGAGCAGACGCCACAGGATCACCGGAATCGTACTTCACCCGCCACAGGTAGGAGGTGTCCAACTGGCAGGGGACCTTGTTGGGCTGGAAGGTGGTGAAAAGAACCGCGCCGCTGGTCAGCGCGACGGGATCGGTGAGGGAGCGCTCGGCTCCGACGGTGGCGCCGGCGGCATCGAGCCTGACGTACCATCCTTTCTCGCTTCCCGTCAGGGTGGTGTCTATCAGGTGAAGGTCCGCAAGGCTCAAGGTCCCGCCCCTGCCGGTCGCCTCCGGATCGGCACCGGCCCTGGCCGCGGTGTCGCAGTTCTTGTCGAGGGTGTTGGTGGTGGTGTAACACCGATCCTGGACGCCGATGAGGTAGCGCTGGCCGTCGAGGTCATCGGCGGAGTAGAAGTAGCGCCCGCTGCCGAAGAAGATCCACAGCTTGTGGTTCCTGGTATCGACCAGCTTGGTCACCCCTGCCGTGACCGGTCCGATGCCGTCAATCACCTTGCTGGCGCTCCAGTTCTTGGACGTGTCCACATTGCCGGCAGGAAGCGCCGATTCCTTGGTCAGAATCCTGAGCACTCCCCCCTCCGTCCAGGTGCCGCTGCCGTCCACGGCCGAATTGCCCACATAGCCGAGATAGAGGGCGTCGTCCTGGTAGAAACCGCTGTAGCCGGCGCCTTTTCTACGGTCGACGTCTATCGCCCCCCCCGTGATCGAGCCGGAGAAGGCGTACGGGATGCCGGTATCGATGACCCAGTAGTTGCTGCCGAGGCTCCAGGCGCCGGAAGCAGCGAGGTCGACCACGAAGACCTTCAGGTTCCTGTCCGATCTTCCCAGGAATTGGCAGGCGCTCTCGTCGATGGGGCCGGCGGGGCCGGAGCCGAAAACGGCGAACCACTTGCTCCCGGAGCGGACGATCGCTGCGCCGCTGGTGGCATACCCCAGGGCCGGGTCGCTGAATTCCCACAGAAAGGACGGCTTTCCCGGATCGGTCACGTCGAGAGCGAAATAGGAGGAATAGCCCTGGTTGTTGAGGGGGAGCTGTACGTAATTCTTATCACTGGAGGAGAGTTTCCCGGAGGCTCCACCAAGGCCCATCCCGCCGATCAGCACCGTCCGCCAGGCGCCGCCTGTCCCGATGTTGACATCGGCCAGGGTGATGCTGCCGTCGACGAGGTACAGGTGGCGGTAACTCGGTGATGTCAGGTACTTGAGATAAGGGAGGGCGTTCTTGGGGATGAAGGCCCATTGCTCCTTGCCGAGGTCCTCTCCGTCGAGGGCAGCCTTGTAATCGGCAAAGCTGGGCGTATCGAGGCGGCCGAAGGTAAACGCGTGCAGCATGCCATCGTTGGCCCCCACGTAAACGGTGCCCCGATTCTTGTAGTCATCGGAGTTGACGAAGGCCGCGTACGAGACATCGCTGTAACCTGACGGCGGCGCCAGGTGGTAGCTGCCAAGGGGGATCGACGATTGCAGTTTCGGGGTCGAGGAGATGATATCCCCCAGCTTCCAGACCCCCTTCCCCTTTTTCAGCTCGTCGTCGGAGGCCGCCGGAGTCGGCGGGATGTTGACCTTTCTGCTGCGGAACTTGGGGTCCCCGGGGAAGTCCCTTCCGTGGACGTAGTCGATGACGTTGGAGGCGGAGGGGTCGCTCCCCACGATATTCATCGCATTCTTTATGGGAGTGACATTTCCATAAGCGGTGGAGAAACCCATCAGCCCGGTACCGGTTATCTCCGTCTGCGTGGAAAGAGCCGGGGTGTAGATGGTCCGGGGCGTGGCCTCGAGATCCCTCGACCAGAGCTGATATCCCGCCCGCCACAGGGCCTTGACCTGCTCCATCTCCACCGGCCCCTGCTCGGCGCCGTCGCCGGCACCGTCGCCATCGTCATCCGGGGTCAGATAGGCCCAGGTCCGGCTGCTGGCGGGGTCGTAGCGAAAAGAGACGATCTGGTCCTGTTTCAAGGTCAGTTTCTTGTTGCCGTCGCTGTCGGCCCTGGTGGTGCTTGCCGCGCCGGCACCGCTGCCGATAAAGGGATCGATGTAGTACCAGAGGGTGTCCATCTCCCCGATCCAGGAAGCGGTGGTGACCCCGCCGTCGAAGCTCTTCGAGGGATAGAACTGCTCCTGCAGGAAGACGGCGCCGTTGCCGTCCCCCGTCGAGATTATGGAGGCCCCGGTCCCGGAGTTGCTTCCGTCCGCCACCTTCCTCAGCACCTCCCTGAATTTGTCCCCGAGGGAGCCTGGATCGGAAACGGCGGCATAGACACCTCCGCCGCTGGTCGCGGTATCCCTCATGAGGACTGCGGGATCGCACTGCCCTGGGGCCGCGTTGGAGACGCCGGTGAAGATGACATGAGTGGTGATGTACTGGGAAGGAGTTACCGGAGCATCGGTCGACACCGGTGCCGTCAATTTGAAGGTCTTGATATTTCTGTGCGAGGCTATCCAGGCGAGATCATCTAGGCTTCTGCTGCCGAGATTTACAGGACAACTGCCGCTGTTTCCGGTGGCGGAGGTGGCGTACAGGGTGGCGAGGGCTTCCATCTTGACGTTGGTGTCGACTGTGGACATGCCATCGCTGACAAGGAGGATATGGTTTTTCTGGCAGGCGAACTTCGAGGGGGGCTTGTTGATGTCGAAGTCGGTGGTCTGAAGCCGCAGGTCCGTGCGGTTGGCGAAATACCCGATGGCGTTGTAGAAGGCTTCGGCGTACGGCGTCCAGGCCACCGGGGCCAGCCCGTCGATATCGGCGATGAGACCCGAGGCATGGTCTCCGACCGAGGCCGAATCATTGAGATATGACAGGATCCTGCCGCCGTCGCTGCCACTCAAACAGAGCCCCGCACCGCATTCGGTGGAGGCTGTACATTCCTGTGCGACGTTGTTACTGCAGTGTTTGGCGCACAGGAAACCTCCTGCGGTGCATTCGGCGGCCGTGGCCCCATTGGCGTTGAAGATCATGGTGCCGAAATTGACGCTGTTGCTGAACTGCTGTATCACCCCCGTGGGTGGTGATTCGACCACGACGCGCCCCTTGAATGTCCCCGCCACGCTTCCCAGGCTGGTAACACCGGCGTCGAGGATGAAGGCGGGGACATTGGCGTTTGCCCCTGGGAGGTTGGCGGTTGAGGAGGGGTCCGTTAGATAGGGAGTCCTGATCTGGCTGCAGTAATCGACAATCTCGATGTCGGGGCAGTTCCCGGTGAGAGTGGTCCAACTACTCCCTATGCAACCTCCGAGGTATCCTGAGCTGTTCGCCCCCCTGTAACCGTGGAATATACCGCCCGCGCAGAAGCCGTCGAGGCCGGCCACCAGCCCAAGATTGACCTCGTCGCCGAAGAGCCCTTGATACCGCTTGGTGCAAAGTCCGTTGAGTTCGGAGTCGATCGGTACCACATTTCTTACCAGCCTGTCATAACAATCGCTCATCACCTGGTTGTAGACGGCGCCGGTGGTAGGCATCGTCCCTGTCCCTATTTTCCTGGGCTCTTCCTTGTTGTCGAGGCAGGCGTTGGCCTGTGATATCAACGCGTTTCTGTCGTTGTTGATCCAGGCGCTGACAGCCTTGAGGCAGGCCTCCCTGTGATAGCCCTTGTCGTAGATCTCTATCGTGGTGGTGCCGCCTTGAGTGGTCTGGAAGCTGTAACCGGGATCGGTATGGACGGGACCTCTTACCGCGAAGGTGATGTCGGGTGCGTCCGCGACCATCTTGATCATCCGCTTTCCGTCGCACCCCCTGCTCTCACCCTGCAGCATCCCCGAGGCCCATTTCCCGCCGGTGAGCACCTGCTTCTGGATGTCGAGTTTCGAGGCCGAAAGCCAGTTGAGGAAGTTGCCGGTGGCCGCGAAGGTGGTCACTCTCCTGTCGGGTGCGCTTCCTGTCATCTGCACGGAAAGGTAAGGTGTCCGCGCCGCGCAGGAACCGGAACAGACGCCGCCAGGCAGGGTGGCGCCGGCCACGAAGCGGGTATTGGCCGAATCGTAGAGGTAGACAGTGTTGCGGTCGAAATAGCCGCTGTAGGAGTTGGCGTTTTGGTAGGTATTGTCGACGCAGTAGCTGGCGGGGTCGGTATAGGCGGCATCGTACATGCTGCCCGAATTGTCCAGCATGAGCAGGAGGTTGGGCTTGATCCCGGCAGCGGCAAAAGGAGGCTCGTTGCAGTAGTTCTGCATGCTGGCACCTGAAACCGGCATCGGCTTCGAAACCAGCCACAGGCCGACGACGCACAGCAGGGGCATAAAGGTCTTCTTGCCCTCCCTGAACAAGCGCTCCCATTCCATGACCGACAGTCCTCGTCTTCCGCGATTAGCAACGAGGTCTAATTATAGCAGACGATATGAAAATACGAGCCATCGCCTCTTCATTGACATCACAATCATGGTCGCTAGAATGAAAATATTCTTAAATTGTCGAATTGGCGGCTGTTTACAGAGACCGGCATGGCGCGGCGGGGACCGAAGACATGAAACCTTCTCCAGAGGATCCGTGGCAAGGGGGCGAAAGCTTCTTCCAGTACCTCACCCGGCGGGGGGTGAGCAGGCGGGAGTTTCTCAGGTTCTGCGGCAAGACCGCACTCATTTTCGGAGCCGGAGCGGCTGTGGCAGGGACACCCAAAGCGCTGGCGAAGGAGATTGCTTCAGGACTCGCTGCAGCGCCGAGACCCAATGTCATCTACCTGCAACTGCAGGAATGCACCGGCTGCCTGGAGAGCCTTGTCCGCTCCGGCAGCACCCCCGTCGACAATCTCATCCTCGAGCTGGTCTCCCTTAACTACAACGAACTGCTGATGGCGGCCGCGGGAAAGGACGCCACCGGCGTCCTGGCCGCCGCCGAAGCGACCCCGCATCTGCTCATCGTGAACGGCTCGGTGCCGCTCAAGGACCACGGTGTCTACTGCACCATCGGTGGGGAATCCGCCGAGACGGTCCTCAGGCGCTCGGCGGCCAAGGCGACCGGGGTGCTGGCCGTCGGTGCCTGCGCCGAATACGGGTGCGTCCAGGCCGGGAGCCCCAACCCGACCGGAGCGGTGGGGGTTGCCGACGTCCTGACCGACCATTCGGTGGTCAACATAAGCGGCTGCCCGCCGATAGCCGAGGTGATCAGCGCCGCCATCACCTACTATCTTGCCTATGGCCGGACCCCGCCGGTGGACGGCGCCGGCAGGCCCCTCTTCGCCTACGGCCAGCGGATTCACGACAAGTGCCCGCGCCGGGCCAGCTTCGACGCCGGCCAGTTCGCCGACCGATTCGACGACGAAAACGCCCGGAAGGGGCACTGTCTCTACCGCCTCGGCTGCAAGGGACCAGCAACCTTCGCCCCCTGTGCGACCCTGGAGTGGAATCTCGGCGAGAGTTTCCCGATCAAGGCCGGCCACCCCTGCCTGGGGTGCACCGAGCGGCACTTCTACGACCGGATGACCCCCTTCTACCGGCGGCTCCCGGGCATAGTCGTGCCGGGTATAGGGGTCGAAGCCTCCGCCAACGCCATAGGCGGTGCCGCGGTGGTGGCTTCGGTGGCGGGAGTTGGCATCCATTCAGCTGCCACCGTCATTGCCCGCAACCGCGCGCGCAGGGGGAGACCGGACACCCTCCCTCTGGCGGTCCTGGGGGAGAAAGAGACAAGGGAAGAAGACGACAAGTCCCCCCCTCCGGGGGAGGGTTAGAGGGCGGCAGGAGTAGGCACCCTAACTGGAGATGGCACCTTCCCCGACCCACCCGGCCCCCTCCCGCAGGGGTGGGGGTAACGAAAGGAGAAACCATGGCCGGACAGCGTGTGGTGATCGATCCGATAACGAGGATCGAGGGGCATCTGCGAATCGAACTGGAGACCAGCGAGGGCAGGATCACCGATGCCTGGGCCAGCGGCACCCAGTACCGGGGGATCGAGACCATCCTCCAGGGCCGGGACCCGCGGGACGCCTGGGCCTTCGCCCAGCGCATCTGCGGCGTCTGCACCGGTGTCCACGCCATCGCCTCGGTGCGCGCGGTCGAGGACGCCATAAAGTGCCAAATTCCGAAGTCGGCAGAGGTGATCAGGAACCTGGTCTCCGGAATGGCCACGCTGCAGGACCACGTCATGCATTTCTACCACCTGCACGCCCTCGACTGGGTCGACGTGAAGAGCGCCCTCTCCGCCGACCCCGAGGCCACGGCGCGGCTCGCCTCCTCCCTTTCCCCCTGGCCCAACAATTCGACCACCTGGTTCAAAGAGGTGCAGCAACGCGTGGCCCGCTCTGTCTCCGGAGGCCAGTTCGGCATCTTCGCCGCCGGCTACTGGGGACACCCCGCCTACCGGCTCCCGCCGGAGGCGAACCTCCTGGCAGTGGCTCACTACCTCGAGGCGCTTTCATGGCAGCGGGAGATCATCCGCCTCCACGCCATCTTCGCCGGAAAGAACCCCCATCCGAACTACGTCGTCGGCGGCATGGCCTGCGCCATCAACCTGGACAACCAGCTCACCATCAACCAGGTCCGCCTGGACGAGTTGCAAAGACTCATCTCCCAGGCCGTGGTCTTCGTGAAGGAGGTCTATTATCCCGACGTCATAGCCATCGCCGGCTTCTATACCGACTATGCCGCCATAGGAGTTTCGGCTCCCACCGTCATGGCCACCGGCGAGAGCGCCTCTTCCTGCTCCGGCCCCCCCAAGGGATCCCTTTTCCGGGCCGGTGTACTGATGGACGGCAACTACCGGGACCTGCAGCCCTTCCATGAGCTGAAGATTGCCGAATATGTCTCCTCAGCCTGGTACAGCTACCCGGAGGGGGACCATCAGGGGCTGCATCCCTCCCGCGGCATCACCCAACCCCACTACACCGGTCCGATCCCGCCGTACCAGCAGCTCTCCGATCAGGCGAAGTACACCTGGGTCAAGGCTCCCCGCTACGACGGGCGCGCCGTCCAGGTCGGCCCCAACGCCAGGGTCCTGGTGGCCTACGCCCAGGGACACCCGGAAACGGTGCGCCTGGTCAACGAGGGGCTGGCGAAGCTTGGTGCCGGCGGCGTCGAGGCCCTCAACTCTACCCTCGGCCGCACCTGGTGCCGGGCCCTGGAATCGGTCGTGCTGGCCGACCGGATGGAGGAGTGGTTCACCATGCTGCGGGAACGGATCAGGTCCGGAGACATAGCAACCTTCAACGAGGAGAAGTGGGAGCCTCGAAGCTGGCCCAAGCGTGCACAGGGGGTAGGTTTCATGGAGGCGCCCCGCGGCACCCTGGCACACTATGTCGCCATCGAGAACGGCAGGATCTCGCACTACCAGTGCGTGGTTCCGAGCACCTGGAACAGTTCGGGGAGAGACACCTCCGGGCAGCCCGGCCCCTACGAGCAGGCGCTGGTATCGGGGGGGCGGCATCCACTCCAGGATCCGCAACGCCCGCTCGAGGTGCTGCGCACCGTCCACTCCTTCGATCCCTGCATAGCCTGCGCTGTCCATATCTTCGATCCCGCCGGTCCGGCCATCGAGGTCACCTTGCCATGAGCTTCTACGACATCCCCGAAAACGAGATCCGCGTGGAACTGGGAGACCCGGTCCCCTTCGAGGGCGAAAAGAGGCGCCGCGTGCTGGTGGCCGCTGCCCTGGGCGCCCCGGTTGGCACCACGGACCCGGTGGACCTGGCCCTATTAAGCGCGGCTTCCCGCAAGGAAGACCTGCGACACTACCAGCAGCTCAGCTTCGAACCGCTGGCCCCGCCAAACCGGCACAGCGTGGCGCGCGTGCACAGGGTCGGGTACGGACTGGAAGAGGTGATCGCCCGCGGCGAGATCGAGTCGATCCTCGATCTCTGCTCCCCCGGAGAAGCCACGCGCTACCGTGCCGAACTGCAGGCAGAGATGCTGCACGGATTCAGACCGCTGGCGGTAGCGAAGGCTTCAGTGGTAGCGGGCGGCAAGGAAAAGTGGCGTTTCCTCGGATATGTCCCGGTACGGGCACTGAGGCGGAAAGTTCCGCGCAAAGAGGAACCGCAAAGCTTCCGGTACGTCGAGGTATGGGACTGGGAACTGCGGGTTATCCACTGGTTCACGGTTTTCCTCATTTTCCTCCTCGCCGCCACCGGGATCCTCATGGGGGGCGGCCGCTTCATCTACGACGGGACCAGGGGCTTTTCCAGCTATTTCAGCTGGCTGCGGCTGATCCACTTCGTCTCGGGGTGGCTCTTTCTATGCACCGCTTTCCTGCGCATCGCCGGGCTTTTCCTGGCCTCCAACAAGTTCCAGCGCTGGGACGCCCTCTTTCCGGTAAAGCCGCGCGACATCAGGAACCTGGTCCAGGTGGCGCTCAACTACTTCTTCTGCCGGTTTGACCGCGGGCCGCACTACATCGGCCATAACCCGCTGCAGCAGGTGGCCTACACCGCCATCTATGCCGTCGGCCTGGCCGCCCTGGTCACCGGCTTCGGCCTCTATGCCCTCTACTCGCCGGACAACTGGTTCTTCCACTACCTGGTCTGGTTCGACAACCTGGTTGGGGTGCAGTACCTGCGCCTGGCCCACCTCTTTATCATGTGGATCTTCCTCGCCTTCATCCCCATCCATGTCTATCTCTCGATCCGCGCCGATACGGTGGAGAGGGAAGGCGCCATCTCGTCCATCATCAGCGGCGGCCGCTGGTGCAGGAAAGGGACCAGCTTCGAGGACGGCTGAGGCCTGCGCGTCCGTAAGAGCCGCTGCGACCGTTTCCAAAACCTCTTTCGATCCGTTCAACCTTCTCCTTCGAGGCACCTTCCC
>NZ_JBXKJL010000492.1:0-1297 GCF_056994735.1 Geomonas sp. | reverse complement strand
CCCTGGTTGGATATTTCCTGAAGCTCGGCGCTTCCGGCTTCGGCGGCCCGATCGCGCTCGCCGCCTACATGCACCGCGACCTGACAGGGCGGCGCTGGATCACGGAGCAGGAGTACGTCGAGGGACTCGCTTTCTCCCAGATGATGCCGGGGCCGCTCGCCGCCCAGCTCGCCATGTGGATCGGCTTCATCCGGCATGGATTAGTCGGCGCGTCGCTGGTCGGGATCGTCTTCATCCTCCCGGCATTCCTGATCGTGCTGGTGGTCTCAGTGCTGTACGTTGCCTACCAGGGGCTTTCCGTGGTGCAGGCCCTTTTCTATGGCATCGGCCCGGTGGTCATCGCCATCGTCGCCCTTTCCGCGGTACGTCTGGCCAGGACCACCGTAGGCGGCGACTGGCGCATGTGGATCGTCTTCGGCATCCTTGCGGTCATCACCATCGTGGCGCGCGCCGAAATGGCCCTTCTCTTCGTGGTGGCGGGTCTCATCGGCATGGTCATCTACAACCCGCCAAGGAATTGGAAGCACTGGCTGCGGCACTCCCTGTTCTTCGTGGCGGCGCCCGCTGTCGGGGGAGCGTCCTTCACTTGGCCTGTCATTGCCCAACTTGGCGGGTTCTTCGTCAAAGCCGGCGCGTTTACCTTCGGCAGCGGGCTGGCGATCGTCCCCTTCCTCCATCAGGGCGTGGTGCAGCATCATCACTGGCTAAACGAGCGCCAGTTCCTGGATGCGGTCGCAGTAGGGATCATCACGCCGGGGCCGGTCGTCATTACGGCGGCATTCGTCGGCTATCTGGTCGCGGGTTTGTTGGGGGCCGTGGTCGCGGCGGCGGCAGTTTTCCTGCCGGTGTACCTCTTCGTCCTCTTCGTGGGCGGCTACGTGGTCCGGTACCGCAACAATCCCGGTCTTAAGGGGTTTATCAAGGGGGCAACCGCCGCGGCTTCCGGGGCAATTGCCGGGGCGTCGGTGATTCTCGCGGAAAACTCCATCGTCGATCTTACCACCGCCATCATCGCCTTGGTCAGCCTGGTGGTGCTGTGGCGCTTCAAGGTAGCCGAGCCGATACTGATCGCCCTGGCAGCCGTTGCGGGGGTGCTGCTGTACCGGGGATGAGAGGTGGAATACCTTGCAACATGTCTCGCTTTACCGCATCCACCACCCCCGGGGCTAACAAGGCTGTCCGGGCAGCATCTCAGACCGGAGAGAACTTCTTACATGACGTCATCGGAAGAAAAATTCACTGAAGAAACACCCGCCACGGTGCGGAAAAGGCCACGCTACCTCATCTGGTACATAGT
>NZ_JBXKJL010000491.1:0-3301 GCF_056994735.1 Geomonas sp. | reverse complement strand
TGACCAACAGCACAGAGCCACAACCAAGGAGGCAGGCCATGGGAAAAAGTGTACTGTATGTGGGGTTGGATGTCCATAAGATGTCGGTTGACGTAGCCATTGCCGAAACAGGTCCCGCCGGCGAAGTAAGGTTCTACGGCCGCATCGGGGGGGATCTGGAGGCCCTGGAGAAGGTGACCCGCAAGCTTCAGGCCCAAGGCGCCGAACTGCGCTTTGCCTACGAGGCCGGTCCTTGCGGCTACCAGGTTTACCGGCACCTGACGGCCCGAGGGCTGGAGTGCCTGGTGGCCGCCCCCGCCCTGATCCCCCGGCGCCCCGGCGACCGTTTGAAAAACGACCGCCGAGATGCCTTGGCCCTGGCCCGGCTGTTGCGGGCCGGAGAACTGACGCCGATTAAGGTGCCCGACGAAGACGACGAAGCCATGCGGGACCTGACCCGAGCCCGAGAGGACGCCATCTGCGTGGAGCGCCGGGCCAGGCAACGCACCGTGGCCTTTCTGCTGCGTCACGGCCGCGTTTATCAGGGTAAAACCACCTGGGGCCGGGGCCACTGGGCCTGGCTCCTGCAACAAGTCATGGACTACCCGGCCCAGCAGATCGTCCTCCAGGAATACCTGGACGCGGTACGAGAGGCCAGGGTGCTGCGTCTCACCGGGCAGATCCGGGACCTAGTCCCCCAATGGCGTCAGGCGTCCTTCGTCGCCGCCTACCAGGCCTTGCGCGGGGTCTCCCTCATCGTTGCGGCCACCGTGGTGGCGGAAGTGGGAGACCTGGACCGGTTCAACAACCCCAAGGAACTCATGGCCTATCTGGGGCTGGTACCTTCGGAGCACTCCAGCGGCGCCTCGGTGCGCCGGGGTCGGATCACCAAAACCGGCAACAGCCATGCCCGCCGAGTCCTGGTGGAAGCGGCCTGGGCCTACCGCTTGCAAGCCCGGGTCACCCGGCACTTGTTAAAGCGCCAGGAGGGCTTACCGGAGCGCGTCCGGCAGCTCGCCTGGAAAGCGCAACTAAGGCTCTGCACCCGTTATCGCCGCCTTCTGGCCCGGGGCAAGGCAAGGCAGACCATTGTCATCGCCTTGGCCCGCGAGTTGGCAGCCTTTCTCTGGGCTATTGGCCGGGCTGTGGCGCCAGCAACTGCTTAAAAGAAAAACAAAAATCAAAAGCAAAGGCGCTGTTTAAAGAAAAAGATAAAAAAATTCTCAGGCCCCAGCGGGGCGCGACCACGGTAAGGAGAACCCTCGTGTCTCCTAAGGGAATAGGCCGCAGGCCGAAACTCACGTCCAATAGAGAGAGGCAGCTCCGTGACGAAGCCAGGTCAGGCGGTAAACAACCCGCGTATATCAGAGTGATCAAACGTCGCTAAAGCGTCCCGCCCCGCTGGGGCCTGAGAATCATCCCGCAGCTTAACAAAAAAACCAAGGGGCTCTCGCGCCTGCTTGACAACTTCCAACCATATCAGGAGACTGGCGTGGATTCTTACCGGATACCATACCACTTGGGTGATCTTGACTTTGCATATAGGAGATTTATTCAGGTCTGAGTCTACCAGGTTCTCTGGATTGAATTTCAGCTTCAACATGCTACAATGCCGCAATCGGCGAAAAGCCTTTCCCGGCAAGCGGGATAACCGTTGGCGGTTCTCAGGCCGATGCAACTACAGAATGCGCCTTAAGGGCGTAGGGGGGGTGTTTATGAAAGTAAAATTTTTTTTCATCTCGATTTTGGCGGCAATGACGTTTCTGATCCTGGGGCTGGGTGTAGCAAACCTGGAAGCCTCGCAATTCCTGGGAGAGGTTACCTGGAGCTACTCAGGCGGCGGCACCATCAAGGCTGGCATCAGCAAGGTCGGCGGTTCTTATTATGAAGTGCAGGGACAAGCAGATGCTGGTCCCAACGGGCCGATTATTTTTTCCGGGGGCGGAGCCTTGGTGGGAAACACTTTTGAACTTAGCGGGACGGCGACCCAGGTAGAGACGAACACTGGCGGCACGTATCATAACGCCAATATCTGGCGGATCACCCTCGACTCCCAATCATATAACGGCTCGATGTGGATAATGACCACTTGGTACAACCCTGCCCAGAACCCTGGATCGTTGGGGTTTGGCAATTCTTTTGACACCGGGACACTTACTAAAATCAGCGGGCCTTCGAACCCGGCAACCACCCCGCTGTTACCATTATTGCTCCAATAAATTGCCTCATCACGAGAAAAAATTAATAGGGGCGACCCAAAGGTCGCCCTTTACTTTCCCTTGAACAGCAATCACATATTCCAGCAAGTGTTGCTTTCTGCTATTGTCACGCACCGTTCCATGTCTCAAAATGAATTCTGAATCAAGATCATATTCATCTCTTTGTAAATCCTCTGAAAAATCTGATTCGACATCTATCTGAAGCTGTTTGACCTGCAAGACGGTGCAATTAGGTCTCCTTGGTTAATTGGGATCACTGCCTTGACTATGACCCTGCCCAACCAAGCGGCTAAATCTCATTCAAAAGAATTCTATTAACCTCTTTATCCTCGATCCCCAGATACCGCATGGTTATCGAAGGACAGGAGTGATTGAACCTTCTAGTCAAGATATCAAAACCCACTCCAAATCTGAGCCTTTGATGGTATCCGAAGGTCTTCCGCAAAGAGTGGGTTCCGTAGTTCCCAGTCAAGGCAATCAGCCTACACCACTTTTTGATCAGGTGATTGACAGCGTATTTAGTCAGTGCCTTCTTAGTCTTAGACGACCTGAAGAGAAAGTCATCATCTGAGGTCTCACATGACCCCAGATAACGTTTTAATGCCTTATAGGAGGCTTTATTAATCATCAGCACATTGGTCTTCCCAGTCTTGGATTCCCTGATTTCTAGCGAATCTCCTGGCTTCAACCTCTTAACATCTTTGACCTTCAGCCTCAGCAGGTCACTAATTCTCAGGCCATTGTTGATCCCCAGGACAAAGAGGCAATAATCTCTGGGTTTACCCGCTAATATTGCCTTGATCCTTTCCAGATCGTCCAGATTCCTAATGGGATCAACCTTGATTTTGCTTCCTTTTGCAGGGTGGTTAGCTGTTACCTTTGGCATTGAGTTCGTTCCTCTAAAAAATATCAACTTTTAGGATTAATTATAACTAAAATCGATAGTAATGTTAACCAAGGTTTGACTGGTTCTCTGGAAAGTTTGGTAAGTTATGCAAATGATTACAAATGCAGCTATTGAGAGATATCAACTTTTTCCTAAAAGTTGATATTGCTTCGAAGGAATCCTGCCTTATGACCCTTCCTTGACAGATTAGCTTTCC
>NZ_JBXKJL010000490.1:0-1645 GCF_056994735.1 Geomonas sp. | reverse complement strand
AGGACAGTGAAAGAGCCAAGAAGCCCTCTCGATTTCTGAAATTAGAATTCCTCTCACGTCCGCCACAGTTTCTCTTCAACTTGGTCAGGATAACGTTTCCTGTGGTTTTGCACCATTTGTTGGAAAGGCAAAGGTAGATTACGGCCATGTTGTAAAGTATCCAGACCAAGCTAAGGAGGTAGATGAAGGTCGTCAGCCATTCTGTCCAAGATACTCATCTATCCTGCTCGTTCGAATGGCTGCAGCGGCTAGACGGCATCCGCCGGCGACTTGATTGCAACACCATAATTAATTTGCTCAAAGCACACACAAATAATTAGGGTGTCAACTCTTAGTAATTGCAGGAGTAGGGAATTTAGACGTTGCGCTGCCGGCAAAAAGAATAGAGAGGATGGAAAGAAGTTACCTGCGTTGGAGAGGTACTGTTGCCGGCAACAGGGACGCAGTTGGTCCCGTTACACAAGTAGCCGGCAGCAGGATAGCCGGGGAGAATGGAAGGATAACGTCTGACACCGCTCCGCCGGTACTACTAGACCTACTCGATCGCCACGAGTTCGACTTCTAAATAGAGATCGACACCGGCAGGGACAAGTTGGCGGGGACGCCTGGGGTGCGGTGGTATCAACTCCGCCACGTCACCTGAGTCTCCGGGCCCGAAATCGTAGGATATACCTGGGGGAGTTTCCACGGTCTTGGCGAAGGGAAGGAGGTTCACCTCTTTCGCCGGCACCAGGATGGTCTTGCGCTCACCGGGCTGCATCGCCAGGATGGCCTCTTCCAGAGATGGGGGAACGGTCCGCGCCCCCGCTGTGAACTCAAGGCTTTCTTGGTCCGAGAGGTTGCAGGCCTTGCCATTCTGCGTTTTGCACTGATACCTGATCTTGACCCGTTTGCCCTTGATATCCATGTGAGACCTCCGCGCCGTTTACTTCCTCGACTCCCGAAGTATCAAACTATAGCAGGATGACTACCCTTTACAAACGGCAGGGCCTCCTATCCACGCGGCGCCGAAGACCCCGGCGGAATCGCCGAGCTGATTTTTGAGAATGGGAGTGCGAAGGTCGTCGTGGAAGGCGTAGTGCCGCACCCTCTCGCTGCCCGCCGTATAGAGCTCGTCGATGTTGGAGAGGCCGCCTCCCAGCACCACCGCGTCGGGATCGAGGACGGAAATTATGCCGCCCAGGCTGCGCCCGAAGTCGTCCAGGAAGGCGCCGAATGCCTCCCGGCAATGGGGCTCCCCGCGTCTCGCCCCGACAACGATCTGGTCCATCCGCAGATCTTCACCATAGCCGGCCCTGAAGGCTCTCTCGACACCGGAGCCGCTGATCTTGGTCTCGACGCAGCCGCGGTTGCCGCAGTAACAGTCGGCGCCCGCCGGGTCCACGGAGATGTGTCCCCATTCCCCGCAGATGCGGTGCGGCCCTTCCCGCACTTCACCATCGATAGCTATCCCGCCGCCGCACCCGGTTCCCATGATGACGCCGAATACCAGTCCGTATCCGGCACCGGCCCCCTTGCGGCACTCGGCCAAGGTGAAACAGTCGGCATCGTTGCGGACGCGGACGGGGATTCCCAACAGCCGCTCCAGGTCAGCGGGGAAGGGTTGGCCGATGAGGCAGACGGAGTTGGCGTTACGGACCAGGCC
>NZ_JBXKJL010000489.1:0-1763 GCF_056994735.1 Geomonas sp. | reverse complement strand
GACGGTGTAATCCTCCGGATCGCCCTTGAGTCTGCGCAAATACTCCCGCAGGGCGGTCTGTCCGAGCCCCATGCCGAGTTCGAAAAGATGCCGGGCCGTCTCCCGTGTCCGGACTTTCTGGTTGGGGTCAGTTTCTTCCAACTCGCGCGCCAGAACGCCATAAACATCTGCAGTTGCCAAGTCCTGCCATCCCGCCAAACCGGGATGTTCGGACTTCACCAGGCCAGAAGCCAATAGTGAGGACAGCACGCCACGCTTGACAGCTATCTCAAAGGTTTGCCCCCATAGGGAATAAACCTGGATCGGTTCCAACATCACCCCCTCCCCCGATGCTTTCTGGGGTAGGTTTTCTGCAAAGGACACCAAAAATAGGGGTGACAAGACCCGCTTCCGTCGGGCATGGTGTCGCTTGTCTTAACAGTTACCACACCATCCTGCCGGAGAACTACTGATGTCCCACCACTCCCGTGTAGCTGAATGGGCAACTACTATTCAGACCCACTTACCCCACTTGAGCAAGCCTCAAATCATGGTCCTCGCGTTGTGGAGCCTAGGCATGGTCCTGGCGCGGTCCTGTGCACTCACCGCCGTCAGTGCCTGCTTAGCGCCCTGGCTTCACCGCAAAGATAACACGTTACGGCAACGCTTGCGCGAGTTCTGCTACGAGGCCCCGGCGAAACGCGGGAAGGCCCGTCAAGCCGTGGTGGTGGAAACCTGTTTTGCGCCGCTGTTGGCCTGGGTGCTCAGCCTGTGGCAAGGGACTCAACTGGCGCTCGCCCTCGATGCGACTACCTTAGGTGACCGGTTTACAGTGCTGGTGATCAGTGTGGTGTACCGGGGCTGTGCCATTCCGATCGCCTGGACGGTGTTGACTGCCAATATCGAGAAAGCCTGGCGGCCGGAGTGGTTGCGGATGCTCCGGCAGGTGTACCGCGCGGTCCCGCCCACCTGGATGGTGATCGTGCTCGCCGATCGCGGGTTGTATGCTCGCTGGCTGTTTCAGCGGATTACCCGGTTGGGGTGGCATCCGTTTCTGCGCATCAATACCGGCGGGACCTTCCGGCCCACCGGTGAACGGCAAGGAGTCCCTCTCAAGACCTTGGTCCCGCAACCGGGTTGCCAATGGTCCGGTACCGGCGTGGCCTTCAAAGGCCGCCAGCGTCGGCTCCGCGGTACCCTCCTGGCCCGGTGGGAACCTGGCTATCAGGACCCCTGGCTGATCTTAACCGATTTACCGCCCGCGGTCGGCGAGGTCTGCTGGTATGGTTGGCGCGCCTGGATTGAACAGGGCTTTAAACGGACCAAACGGGGCGGCTGGCAGTGGCAACAGACCCGGATGACTGATCCCGCGCGGGCGGCACGCCTGTGGCTGGCGATGGCGGTGGCGACGCTGTGGCTGGTGAGTGTCGGGGGCGAGGCGGACACGACGCTTCCCGCCACCACCTTGCCTGACCTGGCCGCCTCCCTGCCACCCCCGCCACGCTCCCATCAGGCGGCCCACCTGCGCTTGGTCAGCGTGTTTCGGCGCGGCTGGAACCTCATCCTGGCGGCGTTACTCAACCAGCTCCCGTTGCCTCACGGGTGCTTGGTCCCCGAGCCCTGGCCGACTCGCTCCTCGCCGGGCCCGTCGGAGACTGCCCCAGCCGTTGTCGCGTTACTGCAAGCAGCCTGAAGCTCTCCAGCTTAGGCATGGTAACAGCATGATTCATAAAGCTAATGTTAGAGCAAATTGAACACTCTCAAAAAATACCTACCCCAGAAAG
>NZ_JBXKJL010000488.1:0-4996 GCF_056994735.1 Geomonas sp. | reverse complement strand
ATCGCCAAAAGTGTCAGTACCGCCTCGTGGATCTCACTTCCATCACGAACTCCGCAGCCTGAAAGTACTACGCCTATCTTTTTCATATAAGCCGCCTCCGGTCTCATTGATGCCCCGATCATGGGGGGTGCCCTATTCTAAGCGGGATGATGGCTCTGTGCAAGGGTTTATGTCATTGCTGCAATGCCTCAATCCATACCGATGCAAGAGATGTTGACACTGTTCTTGATTTGCACTAGATTTCAGCTCCCCTCCCACCCCTTACGATATCTCTGATGAGGAACCAGGCGCTGCTGCAGGTCGGTCTGTTATGAATGTAGGGTCGAAGCGGTAACGCTGAGAGAGTGTTCATTGTGGAACAAAAAGCTCCGGAAGTTTTGACTTCGCGATGCACGGGGTGCGGGCGTTGTGTGGCGGCTTGCCCTCTGCGGCTCTTCTCGCTGGAGGTTTGCGGGTGGCGCAAGCACGCCATGCTGCACGCGCCTGAACGCTGCACATGGTGCCGCAGGTGTCTGGATGCTTGTCCTGTCGGGGTTGTTACTGCGGAGAGTCAGCAGGGGGGTCGTGGCGAGGCCGGCGGGGGCGAAGGCTCGCCCCTACCGTGAACAGCTGCCGTCAATGGTGAGGGCTGTAGGCAATATTCTTCTTCTTGAGCTTTTCTATCAGGGTGGTCCTCTTCAGGTTTAACAGGAGGGCCGCTTCCTTCTTGTTCCCCCCCGTTTTCTGCAAGGCTTGCATGATAAGCCTGTTCTCGAACTCCTCGACAGCGCTATGGAGGCAGATTCCGCTCACCGGCAGGACCACGTGCGGGGCCTGGACCACCGGTGCCGCAGGCGCCGCCGATCCTGCAACCTCGGCCAAGGCGGGATTGAGCGGAACTCTGCTGACAGCACGGCCGCCGCGGTATTTCTCCGGCAGGTCATGGTAGGTGATCAGCCTGCCGCTCGTGATGATCACCAGGCGCTCGACCAGGTTTTCCAGCTCGCGCACGTTCCCGGGCCAGCTGTAGTGGGTTAGGATGTCCATCACCTGGTTGTCGAAGCCTTCGATGTTCCTGTTGTTGAGCTTGTTGAACTTCTTCAGGAAGCTGTTCAGCAGCAGCGGGATGTCGGTGCCCCTCTCCCGTAGAGGGGGGAGCGAGATCGGTATCACCGAAAGCCGGTAAAAGAGGTCCTCGCGGAACTTCTTGTCCAGCACCATCTGGTCGAGGTTCTGGTGGGTCGCGGCGATGATCCTGACATCGACCTTCTTGGGCTTGGTGCCACCGACCGGCTCAACCTCCCTGCTCTGCAGAACCCGCAGCAGCTTCACCTGCAGGTTGTGCTTCATGTCCCCTATCTCGTCAAGAAACAGCGTCCCCTTGTCGGCCACCTCGAAGCGACCCATGCGCGACACCACTGCGCCGGTGAACGAACCCTTTACGTGCCCGAAAAGCTCGCTCTCCAGCAGTTCGTCGGGAATGGCGGCGCAGTTGACCGCCACGAAACTCCTGCCGCATCGGTCGGAGAGGTCGTGGATGGCGCGGGCGACCAATTCCTTTCCTGTCCCCGACTCGCCATGGATCAGGATGGTCGAATCCGTTGCCGCCACCTTCTCGATCATCTCGAAAAGCTCCAGCATCTTCTGGCTTTCCCCGATGATGCTCTTCAGCTGCTCACGGCTCTTGACCTTCGGTTTGTGCCTCAGGTTCCTTGCCTGCAGGGCCTGGTGCTCGATCCCCTGGTTGATGGCCGTCTCCAGCCTCTCGAGATTGAAGGGCTTCTCGAGGAAGAAGAAGGCGCCGGCCTTGAGGAGTTCGGCCGTCGTTTCCGAGTTCACAAAGGGGCTGTAGGCGATGACGATAACTTCGGGGCGCAGCGATTTGACCTCCTTTACGAATTCGACCCCGCTGCAGTGCTGCATCCTGGTGTCGGCAATGACCATCTGCACGTCCTGCTGCTCGATTTTCCGCAGCGCGTCCGGTCCGTCAGTCGCCTGCAGCACCTGGTATCCCTTGAAAACCAGAAAGGCGGCCAGGAAGTCCATGGTCTTCTTGTCATCGTCCAATAGTAGTATCGTTTGAGTTTCCATGCAGTTGGCTTTCATCCCCTGGAGGCTGTTAAAGTTGCCTACTTTCAGGCTATTACGCCGCTGTACTCGCTCTGAAGGTACTATACCTGTCCCGGCAGAGGAATGTCAACAAAATGACACGGGCACGATTTGCCGCTCCGTGTCGGAAGATTTGACACCGTCGTCAAGGCAGGTGGGGAGCAGGATTGGAGGGTGAGGCGCAGGGGAAGGGGAAGGGGAAGTGGGGACGCGTTAGTCCCGCAATGAGTCTATCGCCACCAGCTGCGGGAAAAGGCGCATCCACAGGAGGACCACCACGATGGTCCCTATCCCGCCGATGACCACCGAGGGAACGGTCCCGAAGAGAGCGGCCGTGGCGCCTGATTCGAATTCTCCGAGCTGGTTGGAGGTGCCGATAAACATGGCGTTGACCGCGCTGACCCGGCCGCGCATCTCGTCCGGAGTTTCGATCTGCACCAGGGAACTCCTGATGACCACGCTGATGACGTCGGCGGCTCCGAGGATCATCAAGGCACACATGGAAAGGGTAAAGGATTTGGAGAGGGCGAAGACGACAGTGGCAACGCCGAAGACGAAGACGCTGGCGAACATGATCCTCCCGACCCGG
This sequence comes from Geomonas sp., assembly GCF_056994735.1. NCBI lineage: Bacteria > Pseudomonadati > Thermodesulfobacteriota > Desulfuromonadia > Geobacterales > Geobacteraceae > Geomonas > Geomonas sp. Next base: position 2,319 of record NZ_JBXKJL010000488.1, on the reverse strand, counting down.
CGACGCAGCGGATTGCGGGCCAGGAAGATGGAAATGGCCAGGGCTCCGAGGGCCGGCGCGGCCCTCAGCAGGCCCAGGCCCAAGGGGCCGGTGAAGAGGATATCGCGTGCGTAGATCGGCAAGAGGGCCGTGGCCCCTCCCAGGAGAACGGCGAAGAGATCGAGCGAGATGGCTCCCAGGATGTCGCGCCTGCTCCGGATGAAGGCGATGCCGGCGAAGAGGGAGGTGATGCTGACGGGCTCGCGCTTGGACGGCACTCTGGTGATCCGTATGGCGGTGATGAAGGAGGTGGCGGCAAAGAAGAGTCCCGCTGCCGCGGCATAGACTGTCGTGGGGCCGATGGCATAGAGGAGGCCTCCCAGGGCGGGCCCGACGATGCTGGCGGTCTGGTTGGCCGACGCCGACCAGGCTGAGGCGCTCGGTATCAGCACCGGCGGGACGAGGCCCGGAACGAGGGCGTGCATGGTCGGCCCTTCGAAGGCCCGCGCGGCCCCGATCACGAAGACGATGGAGAGGATGGCCTCCTTACCCAGCCAGCCGCCGAAACTCGCCGAGGGCGAGGGTAGCCAGGGCCAACGCCTCGATCATCTGGCAGGTAGCTGCGATGCGCCTGCGGTCGTAGCGGTCGGCGGTGTGGCCGACCAGCAGCGTCAACAGGAATATGGGAAGGAACTGTGCCAGTCCCACCAGGCCGAGGTACCAGGCGCTGCCGGTGAGGGCGTAGATCTGCCATCCAACCGCCACCCCCTGCATCTGGTAGGAAAGGGTGGAACAGACGCGGGCCAGCCAGAAGAGCCTGAAAGGCTTGTGCTGCAGGACCGACGGTTCGATCTGTGCGTTGGATGTCGCGGAAGTCATGGCTGCCCTTGCTTCAACACTCTCAGGGGGAACTGTGGGACATGTTGCTGTATCTATAAGGACGGAGGAAGTTACTATTACCTTTGTGCGGCAGATTGTAAACGACTTTGTTTGACATCAGCATGCTTTACCTCATACTTTACCGGGGAAGCCACGTCAGGAGCGGGTCCTGCCGCCAAAGGAGGAAGAGTAATGCTTTATTTCGTCAAGGACAATGTCATCCACGAGTATCCTGTGTCCGAACGCTGCAGTGCTGTTTATGCACGGGAGCAGTTGAGGGATACCGTGCCTCGCGGGGTGAAAGAGTGTCCGTACTGCATGAGAGTGTGGCCGGGAAGTAAGGAGTGAGGTAGGGGAACGTTTTCAGCTGCCGGTGCCGGAAACGAAGAAGGCCGCCATTCCGTGGGGAAGGCGGCCTTCTTTTTTTGATGGTGATCCCAAGGGGACTTGAACCCCTGTTACCGACGTGAAAGGCCGGTGTCCTAACCACTAGACGATGGGACCGGAAGTGAATCCCATGCCGGTTAAGCAGGGGGGGCTGTCGCTTGGCCCAGACAGGCGACAGGTGAAAATGGTGAGCCGCGTTGGGATCGAACCAACGACCACCTGATTAAAAGTCAGGTGCTCTACCAACTGAGCTAGCGGCTCTTATCCTGTTTCCAGGTTGATTCTTAAGTGGCGTCCCCAGCCGGATTTGAACCGGCGTCGCCGCCGTGAAAGGGCGGTGTCCTTGGCCGGACTAGACGATGGGGACGCGTGACCTGGTGAGCCCAGCTGGGATCGAACCAGCGGCCCTCTGATTAAAAGTCAGATGCTCTGCCAACTGAGCTATGGGCTCCCCCGGAACGGACCATTCTAAAGAGAGGGAACCGGAAGTGTCAAGCCCGAAAGGGGTTTTTCCGGATGATCGTCTCGTTCCGGTCGGCCCCTACGGACACCAGGGAGATCTCCACCCCCGAGATCTCCTCGAGCATGAGGACATATTTCTGCGCCGCCTTCGGAAGGTCCCCGTATTCCCGGGCGTTGGAAAGATCTTCCTTCCACCCCTCCACCTCTTCATAGATGGGGCGGGCCGCCTCGAATTCGGACAACGACATGGGGACCTCGTCGCGGCGCACGCCTTGGACATCGTATGCGACGCACACCTTCAGCCGCGGCAGTCCCGTGAGGACGTCGAGCTTGGTGAGCGCAACGGAGGACATCCCGTTGATGCGTGCCGCGTACCGGATGACCGGGGCGTCGAACCAGCCGCACCGGCGGGGGCGCCCCGTCGTCGACCCGTATTCATGCCCGCGGTCCCGCATCATCTGCCCGTCGTCGTCGAAAAGCTCGGTGGGGAACGGGCCGCCCCCCACCCGCGTGGCGTACGCCTTCGACACCCCGACGACCGAGCCGATCTTCGTAGGGCCGACGCCTGAACCCGTGCACGCACCGCCGGCCGTGGTGTTCGAGGAGGTGACG
>NZ_JBXKJL010000487.1:0-2139 GCF_056994735.1 Geomonas sp. | reverse complement strand
CCGCTGACCACGGTCGAGTACGAGGAGTGGGGGGACCCGAGCACCAAGGAGGTCTACGACTACCTCCTTTCCTACTCCCCCTACGACAACGTCAAGGCCCAGGCGTACCCGGCGTTGCTCGTGACGGCCGCCTTCAACGACACCCAGGTCCCCTACTGGAGCCCGGCGAAGTGGGTGGCCAAGCTTCGCGCCATGAAGACCGACGACCACGTCGTCCTTCTCGTGACCAACATGACGTCGGGCCACAGCGGCGCCAGCGGCCGCCTGGAGCGGTTCAGGCTGACCGCGTTGAAGTATGCGTTCATGATGGATCTCCTCGGCAGGACGGAGTAGCGAGTTCGAGGTGCGCCTCCCGGGTCGGCAGCGAGACTCGCGGAGGCCCGTTTGCAGCGCGCTGAAAGAATCGGGGCCGCCCCCACGGGCGGCCCCGGCATTCAGGAACCCTCGTCTGCGCGCCTACGGTTTTCCGGTGATCACCTCGTGGGTTTCCTTCCCCTTCGCGATTCCCACCAGAAAGCCGTCCATAGCCGGGATGTGGACTTCGGAGAGGTAGTACTTTCCCTCGACCTTGTCGAAGACGACCTTCGACTGCTTCGCCCCGGCGTCCGCGAGCCGCTCCAGGATCGGCGCGACCGCCGTCCCACCTCCGCTCGCGCTCTGAACGAGCAGCGCGGTATTGCCTTCGCCCTGCGGACGAATCTCGTACCGGCCGGCCGGCAACTCCTTGGCGTTCACGAAGAAGCTGAAAGGGACGTCCACGGAAACGAACACCGCCGCCGTTGCCGGGCTGCTGCCCAGAGCGAACGCAACCACGAACACGGCCGCCACCGCCAAAGCCTTTCTTTTCATCTTCCTTCTCCCTGTTGGGGCCTAAGGTCCGTCTAACCGCGTTGGTCTTCGCTGTGTATCAGCGGGGCCGCTGGTACAGCCCCTCGAAAAACCAACCCTATATCCCGGCTATTCCGACGCACCTCCCTCGCCCTCGAAACGAAAGGGGCCACCCTTGCGGGCGGCCCTACTTGTCAGGCGAAAGGAAGGTTGCGGCTACTCCTTCCCTTTGACGACCTCGTGTGCTTCCTCCCCCTTTGTGATCCCCACCAGGAAACCGTCCATGCCGGGAATGTGGACCTCCGAGAGGTAGTGCTTCCCCCCGGCTTTGTCGAAGACCACCGCCGGCTGCTTGCTCCCGGTGTCCGCGAGACGCTCAATGACGGGAGCGACGACGGTCGTGCCACCACTGCTCTTCACGATCATCTGGCTCATGTCGCCACCGAGCGGTTCGAAGATGTACTGGCCTGCCGGCATCTCCTTGTCCTTCACGATGAAGCTGAAGGGAATGTTTACCGACATTGCTTTTGCCGCCCAGGCCAGACCGACTGCAACGGTCAGCGCCACCACGCACACCCCCGCCACTGCAAGGAATTGCCTCCTCATGCCTGCCTCCTGCCGGTTGTTGGGTCGCGAGACCCGGTTGGTTGCGTTCGTCGTGGGCATGTCCTGCCTTTCGGGCCTTGGTATCCACCGTGACCAACCAACCGGGTCCTGCGCGTATTCCCTCACGCCTCAAGGCGCTCCGAAAAGGACGGGCCCGCCCGCGAGGGCGGGCCCTAGGCACTCTCAGTTCGCTACGGCTGTTTCTCTTCCTGGCCAGTGACCACTTCGTGGCTTTCCTTCCCCTTCGCGATTCCCACCAGGAAGCCGTCCTTCCCCGGGAGGTGAACCTCGGAGAGGTAGTGCTTCCCCTCGACCTTGTCGAAGACCACTTTGGGCTGCTTGGCGCCCGTGTCCGCGAGCCGCTCGATGACGGTGGCAATGGCCGCCCCGCCAGAGCCCTTGACGCTGAGTTGGCTCATGTCGTTGCCCATGGTTCCGATCTCGTAGCGGCCGGCCGGCAGCTCCTTGTCACTCACGACGAAGCTGAAGGGAATGTCCACAGACGCTCCGGTTGCCGCCCAGGCAAGGCTGCCGCCCAGAGCAAGCGCCACGACGCACACACCCACCACTGCTAGAACCTGCTTTCTCATGCTCGTCTCCCTTGTTGGGTCGCGGGACCCGTTCTCACTGCCTTGGTTGTCGTCAGACTTCTAACGCAAATTTGAGACCCTTCTCAATAAACCTGCGGGCCTTTGCGTCTATTCC
>NZ_JBXKJL010000486.1:0-9624 GCF_056994735.1 Geomonas sp. | reverse complement strand
GGGGCAGGCTGGATGAGAAAAGTGTCGCTACTGTTAAAGTTATAATGAAACACGGACGAAAGACAGAGAGTGGAAGTCGTCCAGCTAAGAGTTAGACAGGAGGAGTGGATGTTCAAGCAGATGTTGGCGGGATTGTCGTTGTCGGTTTTGGTGGTCGGGTCCGCACTGGCCCATGAGCCGGTGGAGGGTAAGGAAAGTACTGCGGATCACGTCGACCCCGGGCTGGCGGCGGTCCCGGGTCCCCCCGCGGTAGAGACGCCGGAGGCGCAGACTGCCCTGGAGTACAAATTCGGGGTGAACGGCTTCCTCAGGGGCGAAGGTGTCGGGAACTTCCGTCTTTCCGATTTCAGCTACGCACCGAAGCATTCAGAAGGGCGCTTTCTCTACCGCATCAAGCCTTACGCCTTCTGGCACCCGACCGACTACCTCGACCTGCACATAGAGGGGCAGGGATACGGTTTCAAAGGGGGCCGCTCCGATGACAGCCAATTCTCCCTCTATCAGGCATATCTGGAGGCCAAGCTCCCCAACAGCAGCCTCCTGTCGCTCAAGGGCGGACGGCAGGAGTTCAGCTACGGCTCCAACTTCTTGCTTGGCCCCGACTCCTTCTACAACGGACTTACCTTCGACGGCGGAAGGCTCAGAGTGCAGCCTATGGATTCGTTTACCGTGGACCTTCTGGGGGGCTACTATGCCGGGCCTCAGGCAGACGGCGTGAAGGGCAACCTCTCCGGCGCCTATGCCACCTGGGCGATCTCCGACGGCAACGGTGTCGAGGCATACTTCCTGCGCGACACCGGTTCCAAGGAGACCCATGCCGGGGAAGAGCTGAAGAGCTACGGTCTGCGCGGCACGGCGAAGTTCGGAGCCGTCTCCCTCGAGGTCGAGCCGGTCTTTCAGAACGGCGAGTTCTTCAATGCCAACACCGGCAGCAACGATGACATCAGGGCCTTCGGGGGGCACGCCGATATCACAACGGAGTTCGATGTGGCAGGGCTGCACCAGAAGACTTGGGGCGGGTTCGCCGCCGGTTCCGGAAGCCGGAGCGCAGCCGAGGGGGGCTCCTCGAAGTACCAGTTCCGCAATCCCAATAACGACACGTCCATCGTCGGCGACATGAACGTCTTCGGTGACCTCTCCGGGGTCGACGTGGCCGGTCACCACGCGAGCGGTCTGCAGATCTACACTCTCGGCTGGGGGATCGACCTCACCAAGCAGCTGAACCTCTCCGCGACCGGCCACTACTTCCGGGCCTCTGCGGTCGAGAGCGGCCTCAGCAGGAACCTCGGCCTGGAGACCGACTTCACCCTGACCTACAGCTTCCTGGACAACTACTCGCTGCTGCTGGGTTACGACCACCTCTTCACCGGTTCCTTCTTCGAAGGCGCCTCCGGGAGAAGCGACGACATCCACTATGGATACGCGATGCTCCAGTTCAACATTGAGAAGGCGAAGCTTAAGGCCCCGAAGAAAGGAGTGTAGCACCATGATGCCATTAGCACTGCTAAGCGCCGGGGAGTCCGGGGAAATAATCGCCATCAGGGCCGCCAAGGTTCCGACCTGCACAGGGGAACAGGGACGGTGCGACAGCCGCGTTGAGGACCTGGGGCTAAGGGTGGGGTGTACGGTGGAGATGCTCAATAATGCAACTGGGCCGGTGCTTTTGAAGGTGGGCGAATCGAGGATTGCCGTCGACCGCAGCCTGGCCATGAAGATAATTATCAAGGAGGCAGCGCGATGAATCTGGCAGGGCTCAAGCCTGGACAAAAGGGAAAGATAACCGCCATCGGGTCGGTGGGACCGCTCAAGAGAAGGCTCCTTGACATGGGTGTGCTGGTGGGGGAGATGGTGAAGGTCGAGAAGGTCGCGCCGATGGGTGACCCGATCGAGGTGCGGATCAAGAGCTACAGCCTGTCGCTTCGCAAAAGTGAGGCCGAGGCCATTGGCGTGGAGGTGGTGGGGTGAAGGCCGAGGTCAGTAGAACCGAAGTAGCAGAGGCAGGGGATGAGCTCCTGAAACGGGGAATTCTTCACCCGGTGGAGAAGCGGACCATCACGGTGGCTGTTGCCGGCAATCCCAACTGCGGGAAGTCGACCCTGATCAACGCCATCGCCGGCAGCAGACTCCATGTCGGCAACTGGGCGGGCGTTACGGTAGAGAAGAAGGAAGCCTCCTTCGACTACCGGGGGACCAAGATCCGGCTGGTGGACCTGCCCGGGACCTACTCTCTCTCCCCCTACACCCAGGAGGAGATCATCGCGCGGGACTACCTGGTCCACGAGCGCCCCGACCTGATCGTCAACGTGGTCGACAGCACCAACCTGGAGCGAAACCTGTACCTCACCGTGCAGATCCTGGAGCTCGGCATCCCGGTGCTGCTGGCCCTGAACATCTTCGATGAGGCCGAGGCCAAGGGCTTCGCCATCGACGTGAAGGGGATCGAGCAGATGCTGGGGGTGGTGGCTGTTCCGACCTCGGCCATCAAGAAGACCGGACTCGACGAGCTGCTGCAGGCGGTGATCGACACGGCCAGGCACGGTGAAGAGCGGGCGCCGCGCGAGCTCAGTTACGGGGTGGATATCGAGATGGCGGTCACCACCATGGGCGAAGCCCTCAAAAACGGCGGGGCCGATCTGTTGGAGAAATACCCGCGGCGCTGGCTGCTGCTGAAGCTCCTGGAGCAGGACAGCCACGTCCTGGAGGAGACCGGGTTCGACCATGCCAGCGGCATTGAGATGGCGCTCCACCACCTTAAGAGGGGACACGGCGAGGACATCGAGTCGATCATGGCCGAGGCCCGCTACGGGCTGGCTTCGGGACTGACCCGCGAGGTGCTCCGCAAGCCGGAATTGAAGAAGACCGAGCTTACCGAGAAGATCGACCGGGTGGTGCTGAACCGCTTCCTCGGCATCCCGATCTTCCTGGCCGCCATGTGGCTGGTATTCAAGCTGACCTTCGACCTCTCCAAGCCCTTCGGGGACTGGATCAACGACATGGCCGGAGGCCCCTTCAAGCACTGGGCCACCATCGTGCTCGGCGCCATCGGCGCCCCCGACTGGACCGTCTCGCTGGCCACCGAAGGAGTCATCTCCGGCGTCGGATTCGTGCTGGTCTTCGTGCCGGTCATCTTCCTGATGATGTTCTTCATCACCTTCCTGGAGGGAAGCGGCTACATGGCCCGTGCGGCCTTCGTCATGGACCGCGCCATGCACTCCATCGGCCTGCACGGCAAGTCCTTCATCCCGATGCTGCTCGGTTTCGGCTGCAACGTCCCCGGCATCTACGCCACCAGGACGCTGGAGAATCCGCGTGACAAGGCGCTCACCGCCCTGCTCATCCCGCTCATGTCCTGCGGCGCAAGGCTTCCGGTGTACGTACTCTTTGCCGGCGTCTTCTTCCCGGCCAGCTCCGGGACCGTCATCTGGTCGCTCTACGTGATGGGGATCGTGCTGGCCATCACCATGGGGATGATCTTCAAGAAGACCCTCTTCCGCGGGGAGGCGCCGATCTTCATCATGGAGCTGCCGCCTTACCGGATGCCCTCCTTCCGCAGCCTGTGCCTGCACACCTGGGAGAAGGGGAAGCACTTCCTGATCAAGGCAGGCACCTATATCTTCGCGGTCTCCATCATCGTCTGGTTCCTGCTGAACCTCCCCTGGGGCGTCCAGCACAAGAAGGACTCCTACCTGGGCCAGGCTGGCCAGGTGATGGCGCCGCTCCTCTCACCGCTCGGTTTCGGCACCTGGCAGGCGGCCTCCTCCCTCATCACCGGAGTCATCGCCAAGGAGATCGTGGTAGGGACCATGGGTGAGATCTACGCACCGAAGAAGGAAGAAGAGAAGAAGATTCCTCCCTTCACCGAGGACTTAAAGGAAGTAGGGACCTCGTTCGGGAAGGCGGTGAAGGAGTCTGTCAGCAACGTCGTTTCCACCGTCGGGATCTCCACCCTGTCGGCCGAGGAGAAGGAGGACCGCTCCACCCTGAAGGCGACGATCCGCCAGGATTTCAACCCGCTCAAGGCCTACGCCTTCATGGTGTTCGTGCTCCTGTACATGCCTTGCGTGGTCGTCGCCATCGCCATGCGGCAGGAGTTCGGCTCCTGGAAATGGTTCGGGGTAGCCTTCGCCTATCAGACGGCGCTGGCTTGGGGAATGTCGTGCCTGGTTTTCCAGGTCGGAACACTGCTTGGATTGGGAGGGTAAGATGGGATTTTCGGATTATCTGATTGCTGGTGGTCTGCTGAGTTTAGCTTTTTATATTCTCTATCGCTCGGTCTGGAAGAAGAAGGGCCACTGCCACGGCTGCAGCTGCGACGGCGGGGGGTGCAAGTAGGAAAACCTTCTGCCACGGAGGCACGGAGGAAATCTGAGAAGGCTAAACCTTTCAACACTAAGGGACCGAGACTCCAGAGAGAGCCTGAAGCCTTGTACCCAAGACAACAGTTTGGTTTGATTTTCTCCGAAGTTCTCCGTGTCTCCGTGGCAAATGGGTTATGGTTTTGCCCTGCCTTGACAAGGAACCGATCTTATCTATGATTTTGCCTGATGCAGCCATCCCGAAGAGCATCCTGGTGGCAATTCAAAGGCATCAGCTTGAGGAGGTCAAGGTATGGATACCACACCGCGTATAAGCCCCGGGGAGGCTCGGGAAAGGGTGCAGTCGGGGAAAGCCGTCCTTGTCTGCGCCTATGATGATGACCAGAAGTTCAACTCGTTGCACCTCGAGAACGCACAGTCCCTGCGGCAGTTCCACCAGGCGGAATCGTCCATTCCCAAGGACAAGGAGATCATCTTTTACTGCGCCTGACCGAAGGAAGCCACGTCCGCCAGTTTGGCGGCGAAATACATCGAGAAGGGCTACAAGAATGTGAAGGCCATCAGGGGGGGAGTCGAGGCCTGGAAAGAGGCAGGATTCAAGCTCGTTTAGCTTGATCTCCATAACGATGCCACGAGAGGCGGCCTTCACAAGCCGCCTCTTGTCTTTCAAGGTGACGGCCTCCTCGCTGGCACCGTCCCCCCGCCTCATCCTGCCGCGGCATCTTCCCCGGCCCCCGCAACAACTCTTAACCCATTTTAAGACTTTCCATTGGCAACCAACTATGATACCTATGCCGATGCGAATCCCATCTTTCCACGAGGTGCTTCTTGAACGATAATCGCGCCATGACTTGGTGGATTGCCGGCACTTTATTGCTGACGCCGCTTATCGTCATTTGCGTCAGGTTTGTGGATGTGCCTGTGGCACTCTTCGTAAAAGAGCATCTCTACAGCAATGCCAAGTGGTCTTCGTTGACCTCGGAACTGCCGGACCTGCTCCTGGTGGTAGTGCTGTTGACGACCTTCCTTGCCGTCTCGCTCTATGTCGTCCGGAGCAAAAAGGGCATCTACGATGTGCTGACTTCATTCGCGAAGCTGGTCAGCTGGTCGGCGCCGGTTTCCTACCTCGTGAAGAGCGTGCTGAAGTTCAGCTTCGGGCGGATCAACACCCGCACCTGGCTCCGTAGTCCTGATCAGTACGGGTTCCACTGGTTTCATGGGGGGGGCGGTTTCGATGGATTTCCCTCCGGCCACATGCTGGTCGTCGTCACACTTTTAGCCGCCCTCTGCCGTTTCTACCCGAGTAGCCGCACCTTCTGCGCCTGCATCTCCCTTCTGCTGGGCACGGCCCTGGTCGCCACCAACTACCACTTCCTGGGCGATGTCGTCGCGGGCGCTTATTTCGGATTGCTGACCGAACGTGTCCTCTACCGGATGCTGCTAAACGAGCCGCGCGAAGTCGGATTTACCGCTATTTAACGGTGACTTGCCGGCCTTCACGACCGGCTGGCAAGCGGACTCCGGCCTCGGGGCGGCAGCTTTTTCCCTTGCATCTTCGGGAAAAATCCCTTATATTTCAACAACACATCGCCACATCATTAAAGCAGAATCGACGGGTACAAAAAACTAGATGCGGGAGCGGTTGCACCCGCTTGATAATACGCATCAGCAGGGGTTTAGCCGCAGCGGTTAAACCCTTTTTGTTTCAGCACCAGGTCGAGGGGGTCTAATGGAGAGAAGAGCAGTATCCGCAGGAGACACGGTCGAGTCACAATGCACGCGCTGCAAGGCGCTTTTGAATCACACTGTCGTGGCAATGGTGGCGGGGCAGGTGGTAAGGGTGAAATGCAACACCTGCGGCAGCGAGCACAATCATCGTCCCGCCAAGGAAGCGAAGGTTGCCGCTCCCAAGGGAGCGAAGGTTGAAAAGGCGGCTAAGACGCCGCGCGCCAAGGCCGCCAAAGCGCCGGTCATCTCTGACGAGGAGATCTGGGAGGAAATGATCAGGCCGCACGATCCCGATCTCGCCATCCCCTACAGCATGGACGGGAAGTTCCGTACCAACAGCCTCCTCACTCACCCCACTTTCGGGATGGGGGTGATTTCCTCGGCCCAGTCCGGGAAGATCGAAGTCGTTTTCAAGGCAGGGCGCAAGCTGCTCAGAACCGCCTGCTGATTACTCCAGCCTCTCCCTCCCCGGTCAAGGGGAGGGAGAGGCTGATCAATCCTTATTCCTCAGTCATCAACACGGCAGATCCCCAAACTGACAACAGCGTCCTCCGCCGTCGAAACGTCACCCTGCTAGGCTACTGGCGAACGTCCCCTGCTACCTAAAGTGGCGAAACGTCCCATGCTACTCAAAGCGGCGAAACGTCCCCCCCTTGATAAAGGGGGGGCAGGGGGGGATTTGCACCGACTCACTTCCTCACTCTGAATCCAGCCTTCTCCCAACCAGATTTCTCAGAGACCGGCTCCTTCGGCCTTTCTTTCACCGCAGTTTTTTGAGCCTTCTCCGGCTCGGCCTGCTTGATCGACAGCGAGATCCTCTTGCGCTCCGGGTCCGCCGAGAGCACCTTCACCTTGACGATCTCCCCGACCTTGACCGCCTCGTTCGGATCCTTCAGGAAACGGTGCGAGAGCTGGCTTACGTGCACCAGCCCGTCCTGGTGGACGCCGATATCGACGAAGGCGCCGAAGGCTGCGACGTTGGTCACCACCCCCTGCAGGATCATCCCCTCCTTCAGGTCCTCGATGGTCGAGACGTCGTCGCGGAAGCTTGCGCTCTTGAATTCGTCGCGCGGGTCGCGCCCCGGCTTTTTCAGCTCGTTGAGTATGTCCTTCAGGGTCGGGAGCCCGACCTCGTCGGTGACATAACGCTGGATCTTGATGCCTGCCGACAGTCCGGGATCAGCCACCAGTTGGGCCACCGTCACGCCCAGGTCCTCGGCCATCTTCTCGACCACCGCATATTTCTCCGGGTGGACGGCGGTGTTGTCGAGAGGGTTCTCGCCCCCCCTTATCCTCAGGAATCCCGCCGCCTGCTCGAAGGCCTTCGGGCCGAAGCGTGGCACCTTGAGCAGCGCCTGCCTGGTGGCGAAGGCCCCGGTCTCGTCACGGTGCCGCACGATGGCGCGCCCCTGGCTTTCCGAGATACCGGCGACGTAGGAGAGGAGCGCCCACGAGGCGCTGTTCAGGTCGACACCGACGAAGTTGACGCAGGACTCGACCACGGCGTCGAGGGCCTTCTTGAGCAGGGACTGGTTCACGTCGTGCTGGTACTGGCCCACGCCTATGCTCTTCGGATCGATCTTCACCAGTTCCGCGAGAGGATCCTGCAGCCTGCGCCCGATGGAGATGGCACCGCGGATGGTGAGATCCAGTTCGGGGAATTCCTCCCTGGCGATCTCGGAGGCTGAATAGATGCTGGCGCCGGCCTCGTTGACCATCACCGTCTCCGCCTTGACCCCGGCCTTCCTGAGCGCCTCGCGCACGAAGATCTCGGTCTCCCTTCCGCCTGTCCCGTTTCCGATGGCGATCAGCCGGCAGTCATGCCGCTCCACCAGCTTGATCAGTTCTCCACCGGCCGCGTCCGCCTTGGCCCCTCCCGTGTGGGGGTAGATGGTGGTGTGCTCGAGGAAGCGCCCGGTCTCGCTGAGTGCCGCCACCTTGCAGCCTGTTCGCAGCCCCGGGTCGACGCCCAGGACGCGCCTGCCGCCTGCCGGCGGGAGGAGGAGGAGGTTCCTGAGGTTCTGCGCGAAGACGGCGATCGCCGCCTCGTCCGCCCGGGTCTTGGCCTCCAGCCTCAGTTCGACCTCGATGGAAGGGGCGATCAGGCGGTTATAGGCATCGGTGGCCACCCCCTCCAGGATGCCTCTGAAGATGCTTTGTCCCTTGATCAGCCTGAGGCGCATCCGCTCCAGGATCTCATCCTCCGGGGCCTGCAGGACCAGCCGCAGCACCGACTCCTTCTCGCCCCGCCGCATCGCCAGCATGCGGTGGGATGGCATCGATTTCATCGGCTCCTGGTAGTCGTAGTACATCTTGTACTTGCCTGCAGTGTCGATTCCTTCGCCGAGGAGGGTGGAGGCGAAGATACCCTCCTCACGGGTAAGGTCGCGCACCAACCCGCGCAGGTCGGCGTCCTCGCTCAGCCTTTCGGCGAGGATATGGCCGGCGCCCTCGATGGCCGCCTCGGCGTTGGCCACGCCCAGCTCTTCATTGATGAAAGGGGCGGCGACCTCGGCGGGAGCTCCGGTCGTCACCTGCTGAGCCGCGATCAGCTCCGCCAGAGGTTCCAGTCCGCGCTCTTTGGCTATGGTCGCCTTGGTTCTCCGCTTCGGCTTGTACGGCAGGTAGAGGTCCTCGAGCTCGGTCTTCTTCCGGCAGCTAACGATGCGGACCCGGAGCTCGTCGGTCAGCTTCCCCTGTTCCTCTATGCTCTTGAGGACGGTAAGCTTTCGCTCGGCCAGTTCGCGGTGGTAGGAGAGGAGGTCCTCGATCTGGCGGATCTGCACCTCGTCCAGTTCGCCCGTCTGCTCCTTTCGATAGCGGGCGATGAAGGGAACGGTCCCGCCGTCATTCAACAGGGCCACCGTCTGCAGCACTCCCGCACGCGGCAGCCCGCTCTCCTCAACTATGGTCGCAAGTATCTGCGGATTGTCTGTGATTGCCACTGATTCTCTCCTTTTATAGCTACTTTCTCTTACATTCAGAGAAAGACGTCTTGCCCCCGTCAAACGAAGGAAACTCTCCCATCTATCCTTTGAGAGGAATCACTCCTGCTCCGTCCTTTAAAGAAGGAAGCGTTCTTGCTCTCCCCTTCGAACAAAGGAGCTCTCTTGCTCCCCCTTTTGAACAAAGGAGCGCTCTTGCTCCCCCCTTTTGAACAAAGGAGCGCTCTTGCTCCCCCCTTTGAAAAAGGGGGGCGGGGGGGATCTCTCCCATTTTAGCAGCAGCTTCAAATCCCCCTAAATCCCCTTTTTTCAAAGGGGGACTTCGCAACCTTGCTGTAGAGGCGGCCCTCGCTAGTGCTTCCGCTTTCGGCCGCAGGAAAGGGACGTCTTTTCTCCCACCTTTGCAGATGGCGCCCGCGGGCGGGCTATACTTCCTACACTCTTTGCGCCGGCCGGGCAAGTGTTTCGGGATGAAAATGTCCTAATAGTGCTGTCGTGTCGGGAGGGTTACTGGCACAGGCGCGGACAGTGAAGGATAAAACTGAATTGACCGGACTGTGGGAATCAGCTATTCTGAGCGAATTTCAGCATAAAGGGGCTTTCTATGCCGCGTCCCACCTGGGATGAGTATTTCA
>NZ_JBXKJL010000485.1:0-1109 GCF_056994735.1 Geomonas sp. | reverse complement strand
CCCATGATGCCACCACCTGCAATGATGTGTCCGGATCACGATTTTCGCGCAAGCCCGGATATCCCTCACCGAGTCCGACCTGCGGCGATACGATGTCTGGTACCGCACATGGTTCCGACATTGACATCATGTGACCTTCACGGGATGCTACTCCCATGACAACAACCGGAGGCGTCGTGACCAGGCAGGGGCGACAGAAGCTGGACTACAGCGAGGCGGAGCAGATGCTCAGAGCCGGCAAGACCCAGGCCGAAGTCGCCGAGCACTTCGGGGTGAAGCAGCCGGCGGTGAGCCTGGCTATCGCCCGCGGGAACATCTCCGACATCGCCTACGACCGCACGGCCACCGACGAGAGCGCGATCCCCTGGCACCCGATCCGGCCGGAGCACCGTTCCCGCTACCTGGTCCGGATGTTGCGGGCCGCCGCCAGGCGGGACCGCGGCGAGGCTTCCGCCCCGGTCATCGAGGCGCAGCTGGACAAGTTCCTCGAGCAGGCGGAGAAGATGGACTTCGTCGTCCACTACGACCCCGACACCGACGAGGGTTGGTTCCGGGTCGAGCGCCGGCCAGGCGTCGACAAGGGCTTGATCCGCGACCCGTACCTCGACGACAACGGGATGCTGGTGCGGAATCCGCAAGGCGTCCGCGAACGTCCGACGAGCAAGTGAGATGGTCACCTAACTAGACCACAGCGAAGAACAACGAGGACCGGCCCTTTAGGGGGCCGGTCCTCTTCGTTAACCGTATTGCTTCAACGCCGGGCCTTTAAGCCCGGCGCTTCACGGGGCGGCCCTTCGGGGCCGCTTTCCCCCATCCCGCTCCTCGTCGCTTCGCTCCTCGTCGTCCCCCTTCCCCCGTTGTTCGATCGTAGAGCACGCGAGCCCGCGTTTGTCAAGGGGGTCTCGGAAAAATGGTCATTATCATCCGTTCGGCTGATCTTGGGGTTTCGATGCTGTCTAAGGTTGCGCGATCCGCAGCCGGTGTGCGATGATGGGAGTACCACACAGCACATCGGGAGAGGACCCCTGCAATGGACCGGATGCTCGTCGCCTTCGAGGCGCCGGACTGCATGACAGCCGAGGCTCACGAGCAGAAGTGGGACCGCTGGA
>NZ_JBXKJL010000484.1:0-5127 GCF_056994735.1 Geomonas sp. | reverse complement strand
TGTAATGTGTAGGTTCTTCACCTAGTTTCGTTTCTCTCCTCGTTTGGTAATAAGCGAACCCGTGCCTACCAGGTGACCCGGGATATGGTGGCCGGCGGATGTTGCACTGTACGGCGGTAGCTGATCGCCGGTCTGCCGAAGGCCATGACGTAGCCGATCAGGTGGTTTTCCGGAATACCCAGCTTCACCCGCAATTCCGGAAGCAGATCGCTGAAGAGCCACCGGGCCATCCCCTCCCACACGGTCCCTACGCCCAGGCTCTGTGCGAAGATCTCGAAATAGGAGAGAGCTATCAGGCAGTCTGCTTCGGGTGTAGGGCAGTCCCGAGGAGCCGAGGCGATAATGAGGTGGGGGGCACCACGGTAGATGGTATCGACCCCATCCTCTTCCCAGGCTCGGACACAGTCGTTGAAGTATTCCCGCCGCGTTGGCAGCTTCCCTTCCCGGCCGAGGGTGGAAAGCCTCTGCATTGTCTCCAGGCGCAGCTTGTTCATGACCTGGAGATCATCAACCACGGTGAAGAGTACCTGCCGGGAGTTGACTCCCGTCGGAGCGTAATTGGCGGTTTCAATCAGTCTCAGCAGCAGCTCCGGTGGCAGGTTTTCGCTGCGAAAACGGCGTACCGATCGTCTTGCCCTGATCAACTGCTCCAGTTGGTCCGGATCCGGCAGGTTCTCAGAAAGAGGTACACTCTCCTCCGGCTTCCTCCCGAGGATCGACAGGGCGCCCGTCGGGCACACCGCCAGACAGTGCTGGCATTTGAAGCAAGAGTTTTCTTTTTCCGTGGCAATGGATGGATACGCTCCATCCATTGCGATGACGCGCGCCGGACAATCCAGCGCGCACTGGTTACAGCTGATGCATTTCAGCTGATCTATCGTGAATGCAAGCATCTGCTCCTCCTATTTCGGCATATTCAGTGGCGGCCTCATTCTATGACGGTCAGTCTGTTGACCACCCTTTCTTCTGTCAGGCCGGAGATCGCGCTGACGTAGGCTTTGTAGTGATCCGTCTTCGTGTGCCTGACGAGGAAGTCTTCACTCTCCCAGGTTTCATAAAATATGAAAACGGCAGGATCGCTGATGTCCTGGTGCAGCCGGTACTCCAGGCATCCATCCTCTCTTCTTGTCGGTGCGATCAGCTTGAGGAGTTCCCCTTTGACAATTTCCACCGATTCCTTCTTAGCCACGATCTTTGCCACCACGGTCAATCTGGTCATCTTCGCCCATCCTCCTTTTTAATTCGGAACTATGTCCAAAACAAAGGTACTGTAGCACCATAGGACCTTCCCCCTTTGAAAAAGGGGGATCGAGTGGGATTTTGCCAGCTCAAACAAACCAAATCCCCCCTTCCCCCCTTTGTCAAGGGGGGGGAAATGCACAACCTTTTTTGGGATATAGTCCCGTTTTAATTACCTGCGTCTCGACTCCATCAGATAAGTCCTTCAGTCCTTCAGTTCGCCCGGCCGCGAAGGACGCAGACATTTCCGCCGGGGTTCATCCTGTGACAGCCGTTGCACGAGATGCACGCGGCGGCGGTACGGTCTCCTTCCCGCCAGCGAGTGGGCAGGTTCGGTTCAGCCAGGAGCGGGCGCGACAGGGCGAAGTACTCGATGGCGGTCGTCTCCAGCAGCCGGTCCAGTACCTCGGGCGAGCGCAGCCCCCCGACGACGATGATCGGGGCAGTCAGTTCCTCCGCCAGCATTGCGGCGTAAGAAGCGTGGTACGCCTCTTTGTCCGGCGCGTCTATCCTGGGCCGCGACGGCCCCCGCTTGCCTGAGGCGGCCCCGCCCCCGCTGATTTCTATGGCATCTATTCCCTGCTCGGCGAGTTGCCGGCAGACATACCGGCAGTCTTCAAAGACGGCGCCGTTATCGATGAAATCCTCGGCGTTGATCTTGATCATCACCGGGAAATCTGCGCCCACACGCCGGCGGATCTCGGCGTAGACCTCCTGGAATATGCGGGCACGGTTGGGCAGTGAGCCGCCGTACTCGTCGGTGCGTCGGTTGTAGTGGGGGCTCAAAAACTGGCTGAGCAGGTAGCTGTGGGCGCCGTGGAACTCCACGCCGTCGAAGTTCGCCGCCTTGGCCCGGATAGCGGCGTCGCCAAAGGCCTTAACGAGGGTGCGGATGTCCTCGCGACTCATGGGGGTTGCGACCACCCCGGTTGCCAGGTCGGCGACATCGGAAGGGCCCCAGATGACGCGGCCCTCGGGGGGATAGTTGGTCTGGGTGCCGCCATAGGCGATCTGCATGACGATGCGGCTGCCGTGGCTGTGCACCATCTCGGTAAGACGACAGTACTCTTCGATGAAGCTGTCGGCGTAGATGCCCATCATGCCGGGGTTGGGCTGCTCCTGCTCGAGCACGAATGCGTAACCGGTGATAATCATCCCTACCCCGCCCCGGGCCAGATTCTCGTATACCCCGAAAAGCTTGTCGGTCAGGTGTCCCTTGGCGTCGGCCATGTTCTCCCAGGTTGCGCTGCGGACCAGCCGGTTTTTAAGGGTCATGCCGTTAATGGTAGTTTCGTCGAATATGGTTCTCATCTTGCCCCCAAGAGATTTTTCGGTGTCGTCGAGTCAGGCGGATAAATGCGGTATGAGTTGATTTCCCCTTTCCCTCGCCGAAATTTTAGGCTACATTCCTCCATGCGCGACATTTCGTCAATAACGTACTTTTTCGGTACGTAGTACCCATTTACACACGTAGTATCTTTTTAGGAACCTAAGGAATAGGAAGGCGACATGGAGCAGACGCTAGAGACGGAAGAGCAACTGGTATACCGCGAAAAGGTTTACAACTGCGGCATCAATGTCACCCTCGCCGTGGTGGGCGGCAAATGGAAGGCGTCGATCCTTTGGCATCTGGCACAGGAGATCATGCGCTTTTCGGATCTGCAGCGGCAATTCCCCGACACCACCAGGAAGATGCTCACCCAGCAGTTGCGCGAGTTGGAGACAGACGGACTGGTGCACCGCAAGGTCTATCCCCAGGTCCCTCCCAAGGTCGAGTATTCCCTGACCGAAAAGGGAAAAAGCGCCATCCCGATCCTGAACCTCATGTGTGAGTGGGGAAAGATTTATTTACGCGACTGACGTCGGGGGAGAAATATGCTGGCCCCGATTGCTTAAGAGTTGTACTTTACATACGACACAGAGGGAAGCAATGTCTAAACGCGGGAAGCAGAAAAAAGCTGAGAATGTCGAAAAGCGGAAGCTTCAGATGGAAGAAGCCGTCGAATGCCTCGCCATCAAGCAGGCTGCCGAGAAGCAGATGGCGTTTGCCGTCAAGAGGAAACCGAAGCAGTGCACCTTCCGATACTGCCTTAGGTACGTCGACCCGTCCTGCACCGTTTGCCCCTACTGCGGCACCCCCTTGCCAGCCGGGGAACCATCGGCACCTGGTTCTTCTCCCAGACCGATGCTGCAGGGATGTTGAACGCTCCACCATTGGTACCACCCAACTCTACAGATCAAGTACGTCCGGTTACCCGTCGCTGCCAATCTCACCTGGGTTGACGCGACCGGGAGCCTGGCCCTTACGGACTCCATGAAATTCCATCACATACCCCGCTTACTGAAGCTCGCAGCCCCGATGATCCTGTCGACTTCGGCCATCACCATCATGCAGATCGTGGACACCATCATCCTGTCGAGGCATTCGAGCGAAGCCGTCGCGGCCATCGGGCCTTCGGGCATGGCAGTGATCCTTTTCCAGGGTTTCCTCTTCGGCACCGCCGGGTATGCCGGTACCTTCGTCGCCCACAGTCACGGTCGCGGCGATGCCGGTGGCGTCCGCTCATCCGCCTGGCTCGGCATTTACACCTCGCTCGCCGCCGGGATCGCGGCTCTGGCGGCAGCTTGGCCGATAGCGAAACTCTTTCATTTCGCGGGTCACGCTCCCCAGGTCGCCAGTAACGAGAGTACCTATTTCTGGATCTGCATGGCCGGGTCATTCTTCCCCGTGCTCGGCTCCGCCTTGGCTGGATGGCTGTCAGGGATAGGTCGTCCCGTCATCGTCACGGCGGTGACTTTCGTTTCTATCGCCGTCAATGCCGTGCTCGCCTGGGGACTGGTGCCGGGGATATGGGGTCTGCCTCGCATGGGGATTGGGGGAGCGGCGCTGGCGACTGTCATCGCCCAGATGACAGCCGCAATCCTCTATCTCCTGGTCTTTGCCAGGTCAGGCGGCCTTGCCGACTCCAAGGCGAGGCGGCTCGACTGGGTGGAGCTTCGCCGCTTTCTCTTGCTCTCCATGCCGTTTGGATTGCGGATCAGCGTGGAAGTCGCCGCCTGGACGATATTCATGGTCGTGGTCGGTCGGCTGGGGACGGTGGAACTGGCGGCAACCAGCATCGCCTTCCGCATCAACGGGACCGCGTTCTTTCCGGCTTTGGGACTTGGGCAGGCGGCAGGGATACTGGTGGGGCATGCTCGCGGGGCAGGAGATGACGATGACATACCCGCCATTGCCTTCCAGACACTCTTCGTCTGCGAGATCTGGATGCTGGCGATGGCAACGCTCTTCGCGGCGGCTTCTGCGCCGCTCATGTCCATCTTCGCCGGTACCGGTCCGGACAGCGCTAAGATCGTGGAGACCGGCGCACTCATCATGAAATTCGTGGCGTTCTACTGCCTCTTCGATGCCGCCAACGTCATCATCGGCTGCGTGCTGGCATCCGCCGGGGACACCCGGTGGCTCGCCCGCACCTACCTCGTATGTTCCGGAGTATTTCTGTCCTTGCTTTGGCTGGTGGTCAAGGTGATGCCCGGTCTCGTCACCGAATGGACGCTGGCCACGGTCTTCGTACTGGCCACGGCGCTGATCTGGTGGGTTCGCTTCCGGGCGGGGGCGTGGAGAAAGGTGCAGGTGCTGCAGGATTCGGCCGAGTTGCAACCGGAATGCCTTCGACCTTGATACTCCGCCGGCATGCTCATTCCTGACCCTTAGGCCCGCGGTTCGGCCCTCCCACGATCAGGGAACCGGTCCCGCAAGACTTACATCTTCCTGCTGTCATAGGCCCAGTGCAACAGGGCCTGGCGCTGTTTCCGGCGGCAGCCGAGATCACCTTTCCTGCAGTTCTTCTTCAACTGCGAGATGTGCCTCTTCATGGCTTTCCACCT
>NZ_JBXKJL010000483.1:0-1628 GCF_056994735.1 Geomonas sp. | reverse complement strand
GATCTTTTCGGATTCGCGGCGGGAGGCAATTCCCGCCTGTGACAGTATTTTCTGCAAACGCTCCTGCATTTTATCTCCCGGCAGGGTCACCCCCCACCTGATTGTTCGGCTGGTATCGCTCTTGAGCCCTTCACTCATACCATAGCAGCACCGACGACCGCAATCATTAAGGGGCCGTCGGCACCTCAAGCTGAACGGCCAGTGGAAGCTCGAGTCGCCGCGTCCACTCCGATCGTCCCGGCAGTGCGTTGATTCCCCCGGGATACATGCTAGCCTTGGTGGGGTGTCCGGGGGCCCTGCCACATCGGTAGCGGTCGAGAAAGGCGCCCTCGGAAAGGAGGCATCAAAATGGCTAAGATCAAAGGTATGGTCGTAAGGGTTGTCACGAAAAACATACCGGCTGCTGGAACGAAGGACCGTCTCTATGTCGGGGTCGTGGGATCGGGAGGCGGGAGCGAATACCCCCTGACCCCCGGAAACTTCGCGGCAGGACAGACGGTGAAATTAAGCTTCGGGGACGTGTGGGATGCCGCAGCCCTCGCGGGCTCTACACCGGCTACCGGAGGCGATGGCAGCAACGACCCGGAATACCGCGTCGTTGACCTGGATAAGATTCAGTATGTCTACATCAGGAAGTCGAGCAAGGCGACGGGCCCAGCGGACGATGAATGGAGGCTGGATGAAGTCGAGGTCGCTCTCTACGCAGCCGCTCCGCAGAAACGGACCTTCTTCAAAATGGAAGACATCTGGCTGGCCAATGAGAATGGCATGCAGGTGTGGCTCAAGGAAAGGGAGCCGTATCTCTACGTCTCACAGACTGCTGCCAACAAGATCCTGGTGATCGACACGACAAGCACTATGCCCTCGACGGTCGAGACAATAACCGCCGTGTCGCAGCCGGGGCCTCTGGTCCTTAACCATGACAAGAGCCGGCTTTACGTCGCGGGGTCGCAAGGCCTCTCCATAATAGACACCACGAAATCTCCCTTCACCGTGACAGCAACAGTGGCGGTCGGGGCTTCTCCGGCGTCAGTAGCTGTCGACCGTTACGGTAAAAAGGCCTTCGTCGCCTGCGGTCCGAGCGGCGACGCCACCATAAAAGTAGTCGATCTTACCGCGACCCCTCCCAGGGTGACCGGCTCCATCCCCCTGGTCGGGACAATGGTTGGGAATGGCTCTATAGCGACCACACCGACAGGATCTCTTGTCTTTGTCGCCGGAGGAGCAAAGCCCGAATATATCTCCGTCTTCGACACTCATGCCACGCCAACCCTCATCACAACTATTAACGGCGACCCCTTTTCGGCCGTCTTTATCTTAAGCAATCCTGAAGGGACGCGCTTATTCGCCGGCTTCGAGCGCAGGGGATTCGTGATCGACGCGACGGCTTCGCCCCCGGTAGTGGTGGGGCAATTCGCTGCCAATTCCCCCTACGGCGCTTTGAGCCCAGATGGGACCCGCATGTTGGTGAGCAGCGCAGAACCACCGCGCACTTACTTTGTATACGACGCCACGATAGTCCCGCCCCAGGGTATGACTTCCTTCTTGCCAGGGGAGCCCGCCATCCACCCTCCGGTAGGACTAATGTGTTACAGCCAGGACGGAACGAAAGTTTACGTCCTCAGCGA
>NZ_JBXKJL010000482.1:0-6474 GCF_056994735.1 Geomonas sp. | reverse complement strand
CTCAAGACGTGAATCAATCAGATGCGGCAATGCCATCTCCCCTCCTAATCAAAGCGCAATTTCAAATATGCTGCTGGACGACCAAAGCCCGGTCTCGGGCCGCGGAAAGTCGTGCATCATTCAATTAGCTGAAAAATAACTTCCGTTTACGTTTATGTCAAGCTCAATTAAAACAAAATTTTATCAAATCACAACAGCTGCGAAGCTTCCGCCCCTACCCTTTGCGTGTAGCAGTTTCCTTAAGCAGCTCTCCGATCGCGAAAAGCCCCGGGCAAAACTCAAGAACTTAGGCACTTGCAAGACGTTAAGCATGTCATTCAACAGCTCCAGCCGATCAAGTGCATAAATAACAAGATCAAAAACATCCACTTTAACGTTGTTTTAAACTCAACCAAGGAAGCAAGTTGCCCATAAGGGGGAGGCTGGACAAACCGCGTCTCCCCATCAACGGACGGACCTCTTGCCAGATGTAAAGTACCTTTGGGCTGAGAAATAAGACCAGACACTCTGGAGACGAGGCCCAGCCGAGGCCTCGAGTTGTGGGCTTTTTGACGAGAGGCATCTACCTTAAGACAAAGCATGAACACCTTCCGGCTACGGATAGGCCGCTTCCAGTAATGGATAGGCCGTCTTCAACTGATCTTGACCTCGTTTCCTCCATCAATGTGCACTCCGTTCGTGCTGAGCTTGTCGAAGCACGCAAACTTCAGGCTAAAAACATCTAGCCACGGAGACACGGAGAACTTCTGAAAAAACCAAAAAAACCTGATCTTCACCTCATATTCTAGCCACCCTGACTTTACACCAAACTATTTACAGCCCCACTGATTGTCATCACCTTTCAACAAACGGTCGTCATCTTTCAACAAGTGGTCGTCATCTTTCAACAAGTGGTCGTCATCTTTCAACAAGTGGTCGTCGTCTTTCGACAAGTGGTCGTCATCTTTCGACAAGTGGTCGTCATCTTTCGACAAGTGGTCGTCATCTTTCAACAAGTCGTCGTCATCTTTCAACAAGTGGTCGTCATCTTTCAACAAGTGGTCGTCATCTTTCAACAAGTGGTCGTCATCTTTCGATAATCGATCATCGTCTTTCAACAATCGGTCGTCATCTTTCGACAATCGGTCGTCGTCTTTCGACAATCGGTCGTCGTCTTTCGACAATCGGTCGTCATCTTTCAACAATTGGTCGTCGTCTTTCAACAATTGGTCGTCGTCTTTCGACAATCGGTCGTCGCCTTCCGACAAACGGTCGACGACCTGTAGTAGACCGTCCCCGAATGCCCTTTCAGAATCGCTTCGGGAATGACGGTTTTGGAAGCTGGCGGAAGATTGGTACTAATTAGTCGAAAGATGCAGCACCCATCTGGAACTAGCGGCAGAGGTCGGTGACGAACGGGGCGTAGCCTGCGCCGAGGGTCATACAGCGGTGCCGAAAAGGGAGCCGACGGCAAGTGTCGCTGCCATGGCCAATGCTCCCCAGATAGTGACCCGCCCGGCTCCGATAGCTACATCCGCCCCACCTGTCCTGGCAGCGAGACCGCCCAATAGCGCCAGGCTCAGCAGCGAGCCTGCGGCCACAAGGTGAATGAGCAGGGATCGCGGAGTAAGTAAGGCAAAGATCAGCGGCAAGGCTGCGCCTACCGAGAAGGTCACGGCAGAGGACAGTGCCGCCTGAATGGGGCGTGCGGCATGGATCTCGAAGAGGCCGAGTTCATCCCTGGCATGCGCTCCCAAGGCATCATGCGCCATCAACTGAACGGCGACTTCATGTGCCAGTGCAGGCTCCAGTCCTCTCTGCACATAGATCGCGGCAAGCTCCTTCCTCTCGGACTCTTCGTCTTCCTGAAGCTCGCGATGCTCCCGCGCCAGATCGGCCTTCTCGGTATCGGACTGTGAACTGACAGAGACATACTCCCCGGCAGCCATCGACATGGCGCCTGCGACCAGACCTGCCAAGCCTGCCAAGAGGACATCTCCCACCGGCGCCTTGGCGGCTGCCACACCGACGATCAGACTTGCAGTGGAAAGTATCCCGTCATTGGCTCCCAGAACCGCCGCCCGCATCCACCCGATACGCTCAGCGTAATGCCTCTCGAAATGCTTTCTCATCCGACATCACCCTCCTTGGCCTTTAATCCAGCCGATTCAGCCACTGCGTCTTCGTCGAACCCGCCACGGCCGGCGAGGAGTCCCCTGGCCTCTCAACCGAACCTGACGGCGAGCATCGAGATCGACCCGCCATCGAACCCCTGCACAGGGAAGGAAATCTCGTCCTCCTCGCGCCGCAGACCGAGCACGTAAAGGAGCGGCAGGTAATGATCCGGCGTCGGCGCGGAGAGCCGCGCATCTCTGCCCAACCCCTCGTAATCGACGACTGCGGCGTCGTCACCGTTCACCAGCAGGTCCCGCACCTTGTTCTCGAACCGCAGGCCCCAGTCCAATGGCTCGGCAGCATCGTTGCCCCAGGCATAGGTGTGCAGGTTGTGCACCAGATTGCCGCTGCCTATAACCAGGACACCTTCTTCCCTGAGCGACGCCAGCCGTTTTCCCAATTCGTAATGAAATTGCGGCGGCTCCCTTTCATCGATGCTAAGCTGCACCACAGGGATATCGGCCCCGGGAAAGACGTGAGTCAGCACCGACCAGGTGCCATGATCGATCCCCCAGCTATCGTCGAGAACCACCGGTACCGGTGAAAGTAAATCGGCAACGCGCCTGGCGAGCGCAGGGCTGCCGGGGGCGGGGTATTCAACCTCGTACAGTTCTCTGGGAAAGCCGCCGAAATCGTGGATAGTGGGCGGGGCAAGGTTGGCGGTTACGGCACAACCGGGGATATACCAGTGGGCGGAGATCGCCAGAATGGCTTGCGGGCGTGGAATCGATCTCCCGATGGAGGCCCATCCCTCGGTATAGGCATTCTTCGATACGGCATTCATCGGGTTGCCGTGCCCGAAGAATATGGTCGGCATCACTTCACTCATAGCCACTCCTTGTCAGAAGATACCGGTGCACATCCGTCACTCATGTCAGTATCACGTATCAGTCATAAGGTCCACGACCAGGAACAAGTTTAACAAAAAGATCGTGACAGGTAATCGTCTGAATGAACATCGCCGATGAGAGGATGGTTGATCAACAAGGAGCAGTCTTTCCGAAGGGACTACAACTCGCAAAGTCGTTGCATCGTTGAAAGTTGCGTGTTATTTCATTCCCATGACAACTTCCACCGACCCTAACAACAGTACCAATCTCCTTTTTCGCCTGGCCGGCCTGAGCCGTCGCTGGCGTCAGGTTCTGGATGCCGAATTCCACTCCTCCGGGTTGACCGATGCGACCTGGCGCCCCCTCCTTCATCTGTACCTGATGGGGGACGGCGTGCGCCAGAAAGACCTGGCCGCCTCGGTGGGGCTGGAGGGCCCTTCCCTGGTGCGGCTTCTGGATACGCTGGTGAGCAAGGGGCTGGTTCGCAGAGTGGAGGATGAACAGGACCGCCGGGCCAAGCTTCTGAGCCTGACCGGGGAAGGAAGGGTGATCGTAGAGGAGATCAGGAAAACGGTTGAGTCGCTGGAGAACGACCTGTTCGGCTCATTTGACCGGAGAGAAATGGCACAAATGGCAGAGTTCGTAGAGCGACTGGAGTCGGCGGTAAACCAGGTGAGGAATAAGACCAAGAGGTGAGTACGGAAAGCCGCGGAGCCGGCACGTACAAGTCCTTTCAGATCATCCTGCCCCCCCTCTAATTACATATCTTTGCAGCCGTTTGATTGAGCCGGTCCAGGCAGCGCTGTCTCAGATGAATCCTGCAGATACTTCACCTTGGCCAACACCGGTTTCTTCGGCGGTCCAGAGGAGGGCCTCGCCTGGTACCCGATAGGGACGACGGCCATGAACTCGCCGGTTTCCTCTTCCAGCAGTGACAGCACCTCGTCCTTGATCAGAAACAGCACCCCCAGCCAGACGGTGGAGAGGCCCAGGGAGGTGGCGGCGAGGAGCAGGTTTTGGACGGCGGCAGCGGAACTTTGAATCTCCATGGTCCTGAAAAAATGAAAGGACCGTTCCCGTTCCGGCCCAAGCCCCCGGGTCCCGTGCCGAATCAGCTCGCCGGTGTTGACCACGGCTATGATCACCGGCGCACTTGAAATGCTCTTGGCGGCCATTCTCAGTAGCGCGGACGAAGCCTTGTCGAACTCAGCCGCCTTTCCGGAGACGAGAGTCGAGAGCTCTTGCTTCTTCGCGCCACTGACGACGATGAATCGCCATGATTGCTGATTGTGTGCGGACGGGGCATCGTTGGCAGCCTGCAGGACGGCGTGCAGATCTGCCGGTGAAACCTCCCTCTCCTGAAAGTTCCTGATACTTCTGCGCTTCGCTATGGTCTCCAGCACGTCGTTAGCCACCCTACCCTCTCCTATCTCCGCCCCGGCGAATTTCTCATCAGTAACCTCGTTATCTGCCTGCCGCGCTCCCTCCGAAGACCTCGATCACGACGTCTCCTCAGGGCGCAGAGCCACCCCCTCCAGGTAGTAAAGGGACGGCCTCAGCAACTGGAAAAAGAGGTGAACCTCTGGATACCCGAAATGGCAAAGGAGCGCATAGAGCGTTTCCGCGATGGCGTCGTGGACTTTCTTTTCCCTGGGGAACATCGATATCTCCAGCGATCGGGGACTGTCTGTGATCCGCGTGACACAGAGGAGTTCCACCGTGATCTTTTCCTCGGGGATTCGGGCCAGGCGGGAAAATTCCGCGACGAAGAGTGCGTGCTGTTCCTGTAGAAATTCCTTCTCGAAACCTTTGAACCTCAGATAAGCCATCACCTCTTCACCTCACGCACAAGCCTGGGCCGATTGACCCGCGTCCAGGGCCGCGTCGCCGCTGCCTGCCACACCACGAAATCCCAGCGGGAGCGGAATTTCGCGGGCACCCTTTTCCACACCGTCCAGAACGATCTCCGCGATCTGCACCGGTTTCAGCTCACCGTTCTCCCCTCCAGAGGCGGTACCAGGACCGTGGGCCGGATAGGCCCTGACAACCCGAATATTTCGTGCAGCCAAGGGAGCGCGATAGATGCCGGAGAGGGGGAGGTTGACGGGGGTTACAGCGGAACAGACGTTAACGATGGTCCCTCCGCCACGAGAGGCCAGGACTGGGGCGAAGGCCAGGCACATGCCGAGGGTGCCGAAACAATTGACCTCCACCTGCTCCCCGCCCACATCGGCTGAGGTATCAGCAATGAGCACGCCTTTGGCGCTGCACCCGGCGTTGTTGACGATGAGATCGACATCCAGGCACCTTGTCACCGCGGCAGCGACTGCCACGGGGTCGGCGATATCGAGTGCCATTGCCACGACCTGGCCTCCGGCGAAGCCGACGGGGCAGCATACCGATGCCAGCGTCTTGGCCGCCGCATATACCTTGGCCGCCCCCCGGAGCAGCAGAGCCTCCACTAGAGCCTCGCCGACAGCTCCGTTGGTACCGGTAACCAGTGCTATTTTGCCTTTCAGATTCGTAACGCTTCCTTTCTATCAGCAGTAGCCGGCAGCCTACTTACTTGCTGCAGCGGCATCCCGAGCTTGTAGTACAGAGCCCCTCCTCCGGCCGTGTCTTTCCAGCCTCACGGGGCCGCCAGGGCCGCACGAGGTATGGAACGATCAAGCACCCCATAGAGCCTGTTGGCCGCCTGCTCCAGCACCTTGACGGGGTTCCCGGGCTGCAGGCTCAGGGAAGACAGGGCGTAAAGGGTCTCCCGCACAAGCCTCTGCCCCGGGTGGACGCCACTTTCGGCAACCAGCCGCAGGTGCTCGATGCTCCTGGCAATTGCCAGTGCGGCGATGCCGCCCTCGACCAGCGTGTAGTGATCGGTATCGAACCGGACCGCCAGCCACACCATGCGAAGTACCCTATGCTGCATCCTCGCATGGAGGGTTCTCGCAGCATGGGGCGAGTCGACTGAGGCGAACTTCTCCAGGTCTGCCAGGATCGCCTTCAGCAAGGCCTGCAGCCGCATGGCCGGGGTGATGGGAATCAGGTAGCGGTAGCAGATCCAGGCCGTCCCGACTCCCAGGAGCATGGCGAAGGCGCCGAATTTGAGATCGTGGAAGGAAAGGGAGACGTTAACTCCGGGCTGGACCACGAACATGAAGAAGAGGGTGGCGTCGGTGGCGGCTATGGCGGTGCGACGCTGGGTCATGGCGAAGACGCCAAGGAGGACAAAAGGCGCGATCACGGCAACGGCGAGATAAGGATTGGATACTCCCGCAAGGAGGACGTAACGGCAGAAAATTGCCAGGGTGCATCCGGTGGAGGCTCCCAAGAAAATCTGCCCCAGGAAGGCGACCGGGTGTTCCTTGGTGGAAAAGATGGTGACCATGATCGAGACGGCCATCAGCGTAAGCGGCCCCTGCTGCCAGCCGGACAGCGTCCAGACGGCGCCGGCGGCGGCAAGGGCGATGACGGCGCGGGCGGCAGCCCGAGA
>NZ_JBXKJL010000481.1:0-8242 GCF_056994735.1 Geomonas sp. | reverse complement strand
ACGAAGTTGAAGAAGCGGCGGACGTTGACGTAGCGCCATTCGTTATCGTTGCCCGCCAGGGTGCGGGCGCCCCAGACCAGGGTCCCCTTGCCGGTGAAGGCGCGTATGGCGTTGACCGACTTGCCGGCCGTGTCGTCCACGTTCATCACATCCTGCTGGACGTTGGAAAACTGTATGGTGGGGGCCGTGACGGCGTTGACACTGACGTTGGCCGGCGCTTTCCAGACGCCGCGGCTGTTATCGACAGCCGCATAGATCCCCGCGACCGCGGAGGAAGGTGGCAAGTTGCAGGACATGTTCAGGATCGCCGCCTTCGCCAGTTGGTAAATGCGGTTGTTGGCGCCGGCTCCGGTGTTCAACGTGTCGAGCTTCACGGCCGGGGCTGCGGTCCCGTCAGTCGTTATGACCACGTCGGTTTTGGTCTCGTCGATGGCGAAATTGAGGACCGTCTCGATGTTGGGCGCGTAGGCTGCGCCGTATTTCAGGTTGTTTATGCCGATGCCGTTGGACCTGAAGTTGTTGACCGCTGCCAGCAGGTCGGCGTTGGGGTCCGACAGTGAAATCGTGTCCCCGTGCAGGTCCATGACCACGAAACGATCGTTCAACGCCTGGCACTGCAGGAGCGCGGCGTCATGGAGCGTCTTGAAGTCGCCGATCGGGAGGCTCTGGGCCTCGGGAAAAATGATCAGCGTCGGTTCGTCCTGCTTTACCAGGGTATCAAGCCCTGCCGAGAGCTCCGTTTCTACCAGCGGATCGCCGAGGGCGGCCTTGTACAGACCGGCTGAGACTATGTAGCAGGGTCCCCCGCCGTTGGCGAAGAACATCTGCAGCGCGTAATACATGATGTGCTTGGAGCGCGAGGCCTCGGCCAGGGTTGCCGTGACTTGTTGGATGGTGACGGTACTGCCGTCCGTCTTTTGCTGGACCGCCACCTGGATATGTTCTTCGTTCTGGGCCACGCCGAAGTGCTTCTCGTACTCGACCAGCGACGAAATCCTGGTCGGCTTCAGTACCAGGTCGTTCGCCACCACGTTGTCGGCTTTTTGGGTGTACCCGATGAAGGCTGGTATGGCCGTCTGCACCGGTGCAATGGAAGGAGGGAACCTCGGAATCTCTTCGATATACACACCGGGCGTTCTAGGCAATAGTGCCATTGTCATTACCTCCTTTGTTTTAGGATGGCGCGGTTATATGAATATCTCCGACTCTATGTCAGTGATCCTGGTGCCGGTCTTGACGGGCTTGATCAATCCGGCCGATGGCTTTTGCTTCGTCCCTGCATTGCCGAAAAACGTGAGCGGCAGCGGTGTGGGCTCTTGGGAGTCCACGATGCCCGTAGTGTTGCGGATATAAGTCCAGGTCGTGGAGCGGCTTTTGAAGCGAACCTGGTAGACGGGATGAGGGGCCTTCGGATGCCCCGCGCCATCGACGAAACTGAAATCTCCGTCATCGCCCCGCACTGCGTTAAGCCGCAGCAATGCGAATAGGTCGTCGGGCAGATCGTCGGTCAGCTCGACGCCCCTCGCGGGCGCGCCTGAAAGGCCGGGCGGCGGCACGATCGTCGGCGCGTCTGCCTGGTTGACGAATACCGGCACCGTGGTGACATCCGCGGCAATCTGCCGGGTCGCCGCCCCGGGCTGATCACTGGTCAGTTGCAACAGCGCTCCCCCCGCCACAACGAGCGATTCCACTTGATCGTCAGCCGCCATGACAGGGAACTCCCTGGAGAGGAAGAGAGCCTTGCCGACTCCGGTTGTCCTGGCGGCGCCTGATGCATTGGAAAGGACCGGGACGTTCTCCTTGTACCGGTAGAGCTTCTTCTCGGGCGGATGGAAAATCTCGTAGGTCTTCCGCGGGAGCAGCGTCAGCGCGGTGTAATCGTGAAAGGCGCTCTCCTTGATCCTGGCTGCGAAATCCAGCACCGTATCAGGCGGGACAACGGTGCCGTCCGGAACGGCCACTATGCAGCCGAGGGCGGTCTCCTTGTAGACCGCACGCAGGCCCGCAAGAATCGAAGCGGTGGATGCTGTCGGCCTCAGCGACACGAACGAGCGCAGATCATAGGCAAAGAGTCGGCGGTCCCTTCGATCCTGGCTTGCGATCAGGTCGAAGAGAGTCCCACCGTCGTCCAGCCAGTAATGGTGGAGCATGCGGATCTCGAAGAGCCGCAGATAACCGTTGATGAACGATTCGGCCATGCTCAGGACACCTGTTTCTTGTGATAGAAATCGCCCACCACCTCGGTGATGAGCCCGCTTTCGCTATTGATCGCCCTGAATTTCAGGTCCAGCATCCTCAGCACATACAGTACGAACGGGTACTGCTTCCCCCCCAGGGTCCCCCAGAGATGGTTCACCTCTTCCATTGTTGGGGAGTAGAGGTCGAAGATCAGCCTGAAGGTCTCAAGCTGGTCTGCCTGATTCACCGGGCTCGACGTCGTTATCGACGCCGGAGTCACGTTGTCCTGATCGAAGGAGTAGCGGGACTGGAAAAAACGGATCACCCTCGAAAGCATGAGCAAGGCGTTCGCATAATCCGTATGAGCGGCGGTGACAAGGGTCAGGAAGTTGAGGAAGACCGGGGCGTTTTCATAGGTGGCTTTGAGCGTGATGTCGTTTCTGACATAGTTCGGGACGTTCTTTAGGGTCTTTTCTTCTTTGAGATTGACTATGGAGATGTACACCATATCTCTGGCCAGGCCGGCGGTGCCGCCACCTGAAGCGAATCCCTCTGCGATGTTGCCAAGCTTCACCTGCGGCGTCTGGGAGTTGTAGACGTCGCTCAGATGCTTATTCAGCTCGTTGATCACTATGGTCAATGCATGAGAGATCATCGCCCTCTCTTTTAGCTGTCAAGGGTGTGCTTAGGGGTTGCCTTTCCGAGATGTTTCCTCCGGCAACGGAGAGGAAGCCGGAGTTGTCTGACCTGCGAGTATAACGGCCTCACAGTGCCGGCACCCCGTTCACCTTATCTTGTATCGCGGGGTGCTTCTGTAGCTGGTGGCTGGCGTGCTTAGACGATATCGGCACGAACGGCCATGCTGCAGCCTCTTATGTCACAGCCAATGCGGGAGATTTGAACTGCGTTATTTATGACAGAAGCTGCGCTTTGACAACGACGTGAGCGTCTATGGCAGGATGACATTATATTTCTAAATCCCCCTGTGACTCTTGTCAATTAAGGTGCTGTAATATTTATTGCTGAAGCGATCCCGAGGTAGCATGCGGCAAATAAAAAAAGGCCGCGGCCGCCTGGGCCTTTACGAAGTTCATCTGGGCCAGATGTTACAGGTTGTCGTCGAGCTTGCCCTGAAGGCATGTAACGGGGATAGACAGGATGGGCAGGATGAAGGCCAAATCAGAAGCCTGGGGTAGGGCAAGAGTCTCGGGCTTTCAACTCCCCTGTCAGCTTTTAGTGTCTTTGTAGTTATCCTGTCTATCCTGTACATCCCTGTTAACCCGCCTCTGTGGTTTTTGATGTACTTGAGGAAGCCGTTTCCTTTCCGGGAACGGCCATTTTTTGTCCCCCACTGCCCCCTCGTATGCCGTAAATAAATTTTATGAGCATGCTCATTTGTTGTTGCCAACATTCATTGTTCGAGCTATAGTGAGCGCGTTCATATTGATGGAGGTTCATGCGATGCGCATCACCGAGCAGGCCAAGCAGGGAAACCGGGACCGCATCCTGGAAAAGTCGGCTGAGCTTTTTGCGGCCAGGGGATTCGAGGAGTGCACCACCCGCGACATCGCCGTGGCAGCCGGTTTGGCTGCCGGAACCCTCTTCAATTACTTCCCCAGCAAGGAAACATTGGCGATGACCATGGTCTCCGATGTCTTGGCTGGGGGAGCTGAAGATTTCCGGGGGCGCCGCACAGGCGATGAGGATTTGAGCGAGGAGCTCTTCTTGTTCATCTCCTCGGGGCTGCGGCG
Source organism: Geomonas sp. (assembly GCF_056994735.1). Taxonomy (NCBI): domain Bacteria; kingdom Pseudomonadati; phylum Thermodesulfobacteriota; class Desulfuromonadia; order Geobacterales; family Geobacteraceae; genus Geomonas; species Geomonas sp. The sequence continues at coordinate 4,313 of NZ_JBXKJL010000481.1, read as the reverse complement.
GCTACGGCCCCTGCGTCCCTTCATCGGCCCGGTCCTGGAGCGATCCCTGAGCCCATTTCCCCGTAAGAACGTCTGTCCCGAGGGCGAATCCGCCCGCCAGCAACACCTTGCGGCAGTGCAGGAAATCCTGTCCCGGCACGGCTTCACCGAGGCCCCCGACTGCGTGGCCACCACCATCTACTGGTCGCTGTACCTCGGCATCCTTGCCTTCTGGGCCAACGATGCGTCTCCCAACCAAGAGGCTACCCAGGCCCTCGTCGACTATGCCATCCGCACCTTCGTGCAGGTGATTTCCGGCGCCATGAAAGATGAAGGAGTAGGCCATGCCCAGTGACAAGGCGATCGAAAGGGAGCTTGTCGATCTGCTTCCCAAGGACCTCGAGGCCGACCCGACAGGTCGACGTCTGGCGCGACTGATCAGCCGCGTATCGGAGCGGAAGGTGCCGGTCAGCTCCTTTACCCGCCTCTGGACCCTCGGAACCTTACAGGCCCGGGTCGCCGCCGGTTACCTGGCCTACTGGCTGCGCAGTCGCTTTTCCGAGGCGGACCGGCGGCAACGGATGAAGAGCGAGGCCCACCTGGCCGCGGCGGTGGAGCTCTTCGGCACCATGGGATACCTCCGGGGGGCGGTGATGAAGGTGGGGCAGCTCCTGGCGAATCTCCCTGAGGTTGTCCCCGAGGAGTTCGCCGAGGTGCTCTCCGCGCTCCATTTCGAGGCGCCCCCCATGCACTTTGCCATGGTGCGGGAGCTTTTCCTCGACGAGTTCGGTCGCGAGCCCGAAGAGGTCTTCGCCAGTTTCGATCGCCAGGCCTTTGCCGCGGCCTCGCTGGGGCAGGTGCATCGGGCACGGCTCAAGAGCGGGGAGGAGGTGGCGGTAAAGATCCAGTACCCCGGCATCGCCCGGACCATCCGCAGCGACCTCCGCAACCTGCGGCTTCTGCTCCAGCCCCTCGCGACCGGAAAGGACTGGCAGGATACACTGGACAAGCTGGTCGACATCGAACAGATGCTCCTCATGGAGACCGATTACCGGCAGGAGGCGCAGTTCTCCCGGCAGGCGCGGGCGCTTTTCACGGCCCAGGACCGGGTCGTGGTGCCGCGGGTCTATGACGACTATTCAACCGGTAGGGTGCTCACCACCGAATACCTCGACGGCCGCCACCTCGACCGTTTTCTTGCCGGCAATCCCGGACAGGAGGAGCGGGACCATTTCACCACGCTGCTCACCTCGGCGACCCTCAGAATCTACTACAGGCTGCACTGGTTCATGGCCGATCCCCACCCGGGAAATTACATCTTCATGCCCGATGGCCGGCTGGGGCTGATCGACTTCGGCTGCACCCGCGCCATCGCCGATGACGAATGGCTCTTGATTCGCGAGTTGGAGGAGGCATGCCTGGCACGGGACGAGGCCCGGTTCAACGGCGTCATTGCCCGGGCCTGCCTTTTCGGCAGCGTTGAGGAAATGGCCTCGGACCAGTTGCAGACCCTCCGGCGCGGGGTGTCCTGGAACATGGAGCCCTGGCTCAAGGACGGTCTCTTCGATTTCGGAGATCGGGAATTTCTCATGCGCGGGGTCGATAATCTCATGGAGACGGCCCGCAAGCGTTACACCCGTGGTTCGCCCTTGTACCTTTGGTCCACTCGCTTCGTTTATGGGGGGAGGGCTGTCTGCTACCGGATGAAGGGGCGCTGCGAATTCAGGAAGATCTTCCTCAACGAATCCGAGTCCGCTCTTTCTGCTCCTCGCGCAGCAGTACCTTCCGCAACAGCCCCGGTTCACACTTCTCTTTGTGGGGCATGACCTGGCGCGGACAGCGTTTAAGGAGGCATCGAGATGACGGCATTTCCATATGCATCCCCCGTCGATCCCGCTTCTGCAAAGATGGACCCGGACGGCCTGGCGGAGGTTGCCGAGCGCTTTCGACTCCAGCAGGCTTCCGGGGCATTCCCCGGCGGGCAACTTCACGTCAGGCGAAACGGCAGCGTCGTGCTGGATGTGGCGGTAGGTGTCGCCCGAGGATTTCGATCAACTGAACCTGTAGAGCCGGTGAAGGTGCAGTCGCGGACGCCGTTCCCTGTCTATTCTTCCGGAAAACCGGTGGCCGCCATCGCTATCGCCATGCTGGAAGAGCGTGGCCTCCTCGATGTAGAAGCGCCTCTTTCCGAGATCTTCCCTGAATTCGCCCGTCATGGCAAAGGCGACATTACCACGCTGGACGTCTTGACCCACAGGGCGGGGATATTGGTGCCGAGCCTGTACAAGGATTACAAGAACGTCGCAGATCGCGAATCGGTGCTGAAGCGACTGATAGAGGCCAAACCGAGGTACAGGCGTGGCACCTTTGCCTATATGCCGACCGAGTTCGGGGCGATATTGTGCGAGATCTCGCGGCGCATAGATGGACGGACCTTGTCTGACTTCGTGAGGGATGAAATTTCAGCTCCACTGAATTTGCCCGCTCTGCGGTATGGCCTCGCCGGCCGTGACCTTGATTCACTCGCCTTTACCTACTGGCTCGGAAAAGAAAAGTTGATGATGTTCGACACGAACATCGCGGAAGACTTTGAAGACGTGAATAATGCGGCAGAATGTTTCTGTTCAGAGAACCCGGCGTTCAGCATGGTCACCGATGCAGCGAGCCTGGCCGCTTTCTACCAGTTTCTCCTCGATGGGGGAGTAACTGGCACCGGTGAACGGCTTTTATCGGAAAAGACGATTCATGGATATACCAGGCGGGCTGTATCGGGTTGGAATAGGAGTCTCGGTACCTTTATCGCCGAAGCTAGAGGCTTTACCGTGGGGTCACTTACCCCGTCCGCCTTTGGCTGGTGGAACACCGGAAAATGTTTTGGGCACGGAGGGGCATTTTCCTCTCTCGCTTTTGGAGACTTCGAAACCAGGCTTGCCGTCGCGATTGTCACCAACGGTAATCGCAGCATAGCCGATTTCGCCAAACGGTTCATCCCGCTGGCGCACCGGCTCAGGAAAGCCTGCCGGTAACGAATCACCACTGACTCTGGGGCGCGCAACGGGGTCTTCGGCAGGAGTGGCCGGGCCTTGTAGCCAAGCCTGAAAAGGAGGAAATATGTGCGAGTTCTGTCTGAAGCACGGGGAGGGGGAGAAGTGGTACCTGCAGGCGAAGAATTATTCGGAGGATCTGCTCAGTGACCTGCGCCGGCTCAGATTCCTGGAGCGTTTCGCCAACACGGAAGGGCTGCAACAGGATATGGCGAAAATGGATACGGTCTTCGGGCGTGTCAGGAAGATGCCCTGGTTCATCCGGAGTCTCTTCAGCCGCATGCTCACCGGGCACTTCAAAAAGGTCCATTTCGGCCAGGTCCTGCCGATCGAGGATATCGAGCAGATCTTCGAGCTGACCAATTCCGTCGTCCGGGTGGCCTGCATATGCCGCCAATCGACGCTGGGACAGGAGAAGCGCTACTGCTACGGGATCAGTATGGGCCCCAACGGCGGGAGGCTCATCGAGATCTTCCGGGCGGTGGAAGAAAAGTTCACCGGCGGGGTCGACGACAACAGGTTCGAGATGCTCACCCGCGAGGAAGCCCTGGCCGCCTTTCGTGCCCACGAGTTGGAGGGGCTTTGCCATACCGTCTGGAGTTTCCAGACGCCCTTCATCGGCGGAATCTGCAACTGCGACAGGGCGGACTGCCTGGCCATGCGCGGCATTTTCACCCACGACGTTCCAACCATGTTCCGCGCCGAATATGTCGCCGAGGTCGATGCGGAGAGCTGCCGCGGCTGCCGGAGCTGCCTGCGCCTCTGCCAGTTCGGCGCCCTCGTTTACAGTGCTTCCAATAAGAAAGTCGAAGTCGACCAACTGCGGTGCTATGGGTGCGGGATTTGCCGTTCGGTCTGCGCCTCGAAGGCGATCCGGCTGGAGGACAGGAATATCTCCCCGGTAGCCGCCATTTGGCAGTGACCTCGGAGTACTGGCGCAGCAGTAGCAACCGTGGCGCGGAGCCTCCTCCCTGCTGCCGTAACAGTAAAAGAAGCACCACGCGGGGTGCAAGGCGCACATCGCGCTGCGCGAGAAGACAGGAGTGCGGGAGGTAGCCTATTACGACTTTCTGGGGAAGGTGATCGACGGGTACTGGATTCCGCTCGCTGGCGCCGAAGACCTCTACGTACACTTCGGCATCGACATCACGGAGTACGCTGCGGAACGGCTAATTCCAGGGAGCCGTGGTGCGGGCTGCGAATGCGGTTCCTGCTCCGGCGCATGAAAAAGGACCGAGCCGATCGTGGCGCTCTCGTCGTCTAGCCGATATTCAGTATGAGGTAAAAGAA
>NZ_JBXKJL010000480.1:0-1606 GCF_056994735.1 Geomonas sp. | reverse complement strand
GGAAGGCCATGCGGCGCTCGGCGGGAGGCTGCGCGAGCCCGCGCGCGAAGGTGTGGATGTCGCCACCCGCCATGAAGTGCTTGCCCGCGCCGCGCAGGACGACGACCCGCAGCGAGTCGTCCGCCGCTGTATAACCTCGGGTCAGCCCGGTGGAAGCTGCATTCTGGCTGAGAACCGGTAGAAAGCACGACTTGGAAAGTTAGCGCTGAAGAGGCAAGCTAAAAAGTACACATACCCAGCTAGCGAAGTGCGCGATGCTACCCTTAGCCGGTGTCCCCCTCTTGATTGCCGCGTGGCTGAAGTCGTATCGAGACATTTTTTGTCGGGACGCGGGCTTTGAACATGTCAGCCGTTATCTCGCCGGGTTGTTGCTCAGCCCCAATAAGACCTTGCAAGCGATCTATGCCCAGCAAGTGTGGCCTGAAGAGCCGCCGGCCAGCCGACGGGCGATGCATGCGGCGGTGTTTGAAGCGGGCTGGGACAGTGGCGATTTGATGCGCCGGCATCGGGAGGTGGTCGCCGATACCCATCGAGGCCGGGGGTTAGAAGTGATTAGCCTGGACTGGACCTATGTCCATCACGAACGGGGACCGGCGATTTATGCGGTCAAGCGGGCTTATGATCACGTAGAAGGCCGCCTGAGCCGTTACCAGACCGTGGTCACGGCCGTGGTGGCCAATACCGATTACCTGGACGGGGCGGCGGTTGAAGTCCAGTTCCCAAACTATCAAACCGAAGAGTTAGCGTACTTACAGGTGACTGCCCAAGAGAACTACCCCAACTTAGAAGCAGCCCGGCAGCGGGTCTTGGAGTTACTGCACTATCACCAGAATCGAGTCGGCTATCGCAAACGCACGGACATCGCGGTAGCGATCGTGCAGCAACTCGAAGCCGAAGGTCAGTTTCCGCACGCCCACTATGCCTTTGATAACGGGATCCTGTGTCTCCCCTTAACGCGCCTGATCGAAGCCCATGGGAAGCACTGGGTTTCGGAACTGGAAAGTTCCCGTGGGATTCAGTGGCAAGGGCAGTGGCGCCGGGTCGATGAGGTGGCCGCTGAACTCCGCACCCATCACCCCAACAGTTTCCGTCAGCTCCAGGTCACCGGTCGGAACGGTGAGGAGAAGACCTGTTGGGTTTTCACCAAAACGGTTCGCTTGAAGCGCTATGGACGCAAGCGCCTGGTCATCGTCCATGACCAGGCGGAGTTGACAGACTTGCCCCGGTTTTTACTCACCGATGCCCTCCACTGGGACGGTGCTCGCATCATCCGGGTGTGGAGTTATCGCTGGCCGATCGAGAGCTTTCATGAGTTCTGCAAACAAGTGGTCGGACTGGAAGCGGCTCAGGTGCGCAAGGAGGAAGCGGTCAAACGCCACTTCCGGTTGAGTTGCGTAGCGCAGTCTCTCCTCCAGCGCATCCCTGGGGGTGGCAGAAAATCGGAACGATTTACCTTTGCTGCCCATCATCAGCAAACCATCGGCCAGAAGCTCTATACCCTCCATCGAGACGCCTTAGGGCAGTTGCTGCGGTTAGTCCATGGACTCTTCGCGCAAGGTCACCCTTGTGAGCAGGTGCTGGAGCGATTAATGCCGGCTTGAATCGA
>NZ_JBXKJL010000479.1:0-4280 GCF_056994735.1 Geomonas sp. | reverse complement strand
AAGATAAGAGGACAACAAAGGGGACGATAGTAATGATGAGAGTAATCGCCAACGTTTTCCTGCTCCTCTTCCTGGTTGATGGAGTCATCTCCCTTCTCGACGGCCTGGCCTCCCTTATCCTCCCTTGTCCTCCCCTGGCTGCTGCACGACCTGTGATTGCCGGGATTGCCATCATCATGGCTGATCTCGTCTACTTCCTGATGAGCATCGACCGGCGGCTGCCCAAGCGGGTCTTCATTCCCCTGATCTTGTACGTCTTCATGCTGCCGATCATGCAGTGGTTGATGCCATCGATGGCAGCCCTGCCGGGCTTTGCGCCGGTGGCGGCGTCGGGGCAGATTTTACTCCTCCTGCTGGTCACCAGGGAGTTTTGGCAAAAGGACCGCCGCACCATCACCTTGCCGAAGAGCATTTTCCACGGCCCCGCCTTCAGCCTTAAGAATACGGTTGTCTTTGCCGCGGTGAATATCGTGGTCATACCGTGCGTGCTGGCTTTGGGGGTCCTGACGACGACAGATGCCTACCTCAAGGAGCACACCTCCGGCTTCATGCGCCTGGCTCCCGACGGCCTCCACATGTTCGAGAAGACATACCGGCGACAGGACCAGACAATCAGACTCGCGGCCATGATTCACATGGGAGAAAAGGATTACTATGATAAGGTTGTCGGCGCCGTCGATCCGGGACGCACCATTATCCTGGCCGAAGGGGTTACCGACAATGCGCAACTGCTCCGGAACCGTCCCGACTACGGCAAGCTCGCCGGATACCTGGGCCTCGCCTCCCAGCAGGAGAAGATGCGCTTCCCGGGCAGACAGATAGACGAGATGGAAATGGCCGAGAGGGGGGGCGCAGGTAAGGGCGAGGTGGATATTCTCAGGGCCGATGTCGACGTCAGCTCTTTCCGCCCCACCACCGTATGGTTCCTCAACGCGCTGGGGAAACAGATGCAGGAGAGCCGGACGCTGTCGCAGCAGCTTCTGGGGTCGATAGCGTGGTCGGAGAAAAACATCACTCCGGAGATGCAGCAGGCCATCATGGATGATGTTCTCCATCGCAGGAACGAGGTGCTGATAGGTCACCTGAGGAAGGCGATCGCACGCTACGACAACATCGTGATTCCGTGGGGAGCGCTGCACATGGCCGAGGTCCAGCGGGAGGTCCTGAAACAGGGATTCCAGCTGCAGCAGGTCCAGGACCGGGTCAGCATCAGGTTCGGAAAGCACGGCAAGGGAGCTGTCACCACCTCCGGGCAGGAGAGCATACGGAGACGGTGACCGTGGTTCGTCATGAACTGAAAGAAAGGATACTCTGAACAATGGGTGCTCTACTGGCTGTCGATCTCGGCCTTAAAACCGGGCTTGCCCTCTATGGGGAGGACGGAAGATTGATCTGGTACCGGTCCCATAACTTCGGCACCACGGACCGCCTGCGACGCGGCGCGCACGGCATCCTCAAAGGGACACCGGATATAGGCGCCATGGTCATAGAAGGCGGCGGCAACCTGGCCGTGGTGTGGGAGAAAGAGGCGGAGCAGCGAGGGATCCCGGTACGCAGGGTGGGGGCCGAGGTCTGGAGACAGGCTTTCCTCCTGCCACGTGAGCAGCGAAGCGGTGTCGAGGCCAAGAAACATGCCGGCGAAATGGCGCGAAGGATCATAGACTGGTCTGGGACGGCACGTCCTACCTCACTTCGTCATGACGCCGCGGAAGCAATCCTGATCGGAATTTGGGGGCTTTTGCACTTCGGCTGGATCGAGGGGATACCCAAGGCCATCCAGCGATGAGCTTCGAGGTGCCAGCAATCCCTTCGAGGCGGTCGCGGTCATTTAGAGATAGCGTTTAGATAGCGGGAAGATCTGTGACATGGACTTGATAAGCTGGATCGCGATTACGACTTTTGTGCTTACCGCCTTTGCTGTGCTGGACCTGACCAGAGGCAACAGGTTGGTGCAGGCCTTGCGGGACGTGCCTGCCGATTCCTCGGCTGACCCCGCGCGCGTCTCGATAATCGTGGCGGCTCGCAACGAGGAGCGCAACATCCATGAGGCACTGCAGTCCCTGCTGGGGCTCGGCTACCCCAACTACGAGATCATCGTGGTGGACGACCGCTCCGATGACGAAACCGGAGCCATCCTCGACAACATGGCCTGCAACCATCACCGCCTCAAGGTGATACACATCGACATCCTGCCGGCGGGATGGCTCGGGAAGAACCATGCACTGTGGGTGGGAAGCCAGCGGGCGACCGGGGATATCCTCCTCTTCACCGACGCAGATATCGTCATGGAGCCCACCGTCGTGACCCGGGCCGTCGCTTTCCTGACCGGAAGCCGGCTCGACCACCTGGCCGCAACCCCATCGGTCCGCATGCCCACGCTCTTCCTCGCCATGTTCGGAGCCTCCTTCATCATCTACTTCTCCCTCTTCTCGCGCCCCTGGAAGGCGAGGGACCCCAAGAGCCGCTTCCACGTCGGCATCGGCGCCTTCAACATGGTGAGGGCCGCCGCTTACCACGAGGTCGGCGGGCATCAGGCCATACGCCTGAGACCTGACGACGATATCAAGCTGGGCAAGCTCATGAAGAAGTGGGGACTCCGGACGGACGTGGTCTATGCGCCCGATTTCCTGGCGGTGGAGTGGTATGCCTCGCTGGGAGAGGTGATCAGGGGGCTGGAGAAAAATGCCTTTTCAGGAGCCGATTACAGCGTTGGGCTCGTGCTGATGGGGGTACTCTTTCACACCATGTGCAGCATCTGGCCTTTCCTGGCGATCTTCTTCACCAGCGGTCCTGCCCAATGGTTCTATCTTGGCGTGGTCACGCTGATTATCCTGGCAGTCGCCGACAGCGCCCGCTTCCATGGCTCCCGTTCGTGGTATGCCGTCGGCTACCCCGTGACCTCCGCACTCTTCGTTTACATCCTTTTGCGCACCATGATGCTCAACCTGGTCCAGGGTGGCATCTACTGGCGGGGCACCTTCTATCCTCTTAAGGAACTCAAGGGAAACCGGGTCTGAGCATCTGCCGCAAGGTTCCGGCTGCCCGCCCCCCCCCTTAAAAACATTCCCTTCTCATTCCTTTCTCTGCTTCCTCCACCGTTTCCTCAGCACCTTGATAGCGACGATGTCTAACGAGCTGGTCCTCCGGGAGGACTTCCTTGGGAAAATGGGGGGGATGGCCACCAGCCCGGCCCGCACCTCTGCCTCGGGGCGTTCTTCTTCATCTTGTCCATCGCCTCCGGAAAGAAGCTCTCTATTAATTCTTCAATTAGAGCTGAAATCTCTATTTAATGTGATGCTAAAAGTGGAAAGAGCTGTTAAACGGCAGCCGGGAAGGTGTACGTAACTATTGAAGAATTCACGATCACCCTTCAGCGGAGCGCCATAGACAGCAATTGTCAAGGTAGGAATAGGGCTGACGACTATAATGAATGGAGTCGTAACATAATAATATTGTTTAAAAAAAATCACTCGGATATACTTTTATTAGTTGGAAATATTGGTGTTTACCCCTGTGAGGAACAGGTTCGATAGTAGTCAGCTTTTTGGGGGAGAGTGTTTGTAGTTTAGCATGACCAGATACTTGTTGCGCCACGGCTTGTTGCATGGCGCAAAGGTTTCCGCGCGCACAAAAACGGGTATTAAAAGACATCAGAAAGAGGGTATTAAAAGACATCAGAAAGAAATGAAAGATCATAAGCGTAAGGAGGTAGTGCCGTGAAAAGTGTAAAAAGAATGCTGTTTGCCGCAGTGGCGACCATGTCGATGATGGGATTCACAGCTGGCCTCGGTTACTCCCAGACCTCAGGCAGCGTCGGAACAACAGGGACGGGCGATGCATCCATGTCTTCCGGGACCAGCGGGGCCGACACCACGACCACCACGCCCACTACGACACACAAGAAAAAAACCAAAAAACACCACAAAAAACATAAAAGTCACAAAGAAGACACCAGCGGCGCCGGCACCGGCGGGAGCGTGAGCACCACCGGCGGCTACATGGACACCGGCACCGGCAACACCAGCACCGGCCGGCGTGGTGCGCTGGGCACCGGCAGCGGCGGTTCCACTACCCCTGACATGAACCGCGACATGAATCGCGAACAGGGCACGAAGGGGAGTGGCACCGGCGGTTACACGGATACCAACCCTGGCGCAGGTAGCGGTGGCAGCAGCGGGTACTGATGCGCTGGTCCTCAAGATAAAATGAGCCACCTGAAGGTGGCGCACCCGGGATCCCGGCAGAGGTTGGTGTCCCGCGAGCTTCTGCAAAAACGACGG
>NZ_JBXKJL010000478.1:0-2764 GCF_056994735.1 Geomonas sp. | reverse complement strand
AGGTTCTTCTCCATATCCTCGATCAGGTCCTGCGGGTCTTCCAGGCCTACGGAGAGCCGCACCAGGGTCTCCTTGAGGCCGCGCGCCTCGCGCTCCGCCGCGGGCATGGCCGCATGGGACATCATGGCGGGGTAGGAGAGGATACTCTCGACCCCTCCGAGACTCACCGCGAAAGCGGAAAGTTTGACCCCCTCCAGAAGCCTCCTGGTCGTCTCCAGCGTGTCCAGCTCGAAGGAAAGTACCGCGCCGGGGCCGCTCGCCTGCGAGCGATGGATCTCGTACCCGGGGTGCTCGGCGAGGCCGGGGTAATGAACCTTCGTCACCTTCTCTTGTCCCTTCAGCCACTCAGCGATCCGGATCGCGCCCTTCTGGCTCTCCTCCATCCGCACCTTCAGCGTCTTCAGCCCCCGCAGCACCAGCCAGCAGTCCTGGGGACCGAGGACGGCCCCGAAGGCGTTCTGAACGAAGCGCAGCCGCTTGCCAAGCTCCGGGTCCTTGGCCACGGAAAAGCCGCAGATGACGTCCGAGTGCCCGTTGAGGAACTTGGTGCCGCTGTGGAGGACGATGTCGCACCCAAGCTCAAGCGGGCGCTGCAGGTACGGGGTCATGAAGGTGTTGTCGACGATGGTCAAAAGCCCCTTCTCCTTGGCCAGGGCCACGGCCGCCGCCAGGTCGGTGACCTTCAGCAGCGGGTTCGAGGGGGTCTCCAGGTAGAGCGCCTTGGTCTCGGGGCGGATGGCAGCCGCGATGGCCTCGTTGTCGGTGGCGTCAACGAAGGTGACCTGCAGCCCCCACCCCTTCATCACGGTGGAGAGGAGCCGGAAGGTGCCGCCGTAGACGTCCTCGCAGACGACCAGGTGGTCCCCCGGGGCGAAGATCATGAAGGTGGAGCCGATGGCCGCCATCCCCGAGGCGAAGGCCAGGCCGACCGAGCCCCCCTCGAGACCTGCGACCGCTTCTTCCACGGCCTCGCGGGTAGGGTTCCCGGAACGGGCGTAGTCGTACTTGCCGAAGTGCTCCAATGAGCGCTGCGCGAAGGTCGAGCTCAGATATATGGGGTGGCTCAGGGATCCGTATTCGGGATCGATCGGACTCCCGCCGTGGATAAGTTCGGTTGCGAATTTCATGGCTACTCTCCCTCCTCAAAAGCCTGCGCCAGGTCGGCGATCAGGTCGTCCTTGTCCTCGATTCCCACCGACAGGCGGAGCAGGAGGTTGTTGATGCCCAGCCGCTCCAGCGTTTGGGGTTCGATGTCGGCATGCGTCTGGACCTGCGGGAAGGTGATGAGGCTCTCCACGCCGCCCAGGCTCTCCGCGAAGGAGATCAGCCTGGTTTTCATCAGCAGCCTGTCCACCAGGTGCGGTTCGCTGACCTCGAAGGCTATCATGGCGCCGAACCCCTTCGCCTGCCGCTTCATGAGCTCGTGCCCCGGATGCTCGGGGAGGCCCGGGTAGTAGACCTTTCCCACCTGCGGATGCGTCTTCAGCCACAGCGCGATGGCCTGGGCGTTCTCCTGCTGCCGGTCCATGCGGATGGTCAGCGTCTTCATCCCCCTGATGGTGAGCCAGGAGTCCTGGGGGCCGAGTACCGCGCCGACGCCGTTCTGGTGGAAGTAGACCCGTTCGGCGAGTGCGGGATCCTTCACAGCCACCAGGCCGCAGACGGTATCGTTATGCCCGGCCAGGTACTTGCTCCCGGAATAGATGGTGATGTCGGCGCCAAGATCCAGGGGGCGGAGGAGGTAGGGGGTCAGGAAGGTGTTGTCGACCAGGCAGAGGAGGCCCCGGTCCTTGCACAGCGCGGCCAGTCCCCCCACGTCGGCCACCTTCAAAAGGGGGTTGGTGAGCGACTCCACGAAGATGGCGCGCGTGTTGGGGCGGATGGCCTTTTCCACCTCCGCGACATCGCTGGTGTCGAGATAGCTGAAGCTCAGGCCGAACTGCAGGAAGATCTTTTCGAAGAGCCGGTAGCTCCCGCCGTAGAGGTCTTCGGTGACGATCAGGTGGTCGCCCTGGCGAAAAAGGAACATCAGGCTGGTGATGGCCGCCATCCCGGAGGCGTAGGCGAAACCGCGGCAGCCTCCCTCCAACAGGGCGATCCCTTCCTCGAGTGCCTGGCGGGTCGGGTTGCCGGACCTGCTGTAGTCGTAGCCGGTGCTTTGGCCGAGCCCGGGATGCCGGAAGGTCGCCGTCTGGTAAATGGGAACCGTCACAGCCCCCGTCCTCGTTTCCCGATCGAGCCCGATATGGGCCGCCTGCGTTGCTGCCTTCATTTTCCACCTCCAAAAGAAAAATCCCCATCCGGGGTGCGGAAGGGGACTCTTGAGGATCAGTGTGTCCGCGCTTCCTTATCTTCCGGAACGTCGCCGTTCCGCTGGATTTGGCACCTTCCCTTTGAAGGGAGGTTGCCGCGATGTCATAGGGCCAGTCCCTCGATCGCTCTAGATAAGTCGTGCTGGTGACGGAGCCGGAACTCCGTTATGTCACACTACTAATACTGAATCATACCACCGGTGTCAACGATATTTTGCAGGACATGGTCTTCCGCTATCTGAACTATACCCCCAAAAAAGGTTATGCAAGGACCCGCTCTAAACCATGACGCTGACAACGACTCCAAGGTTCAAATCCGATTTTATCCGAAGTCTATCCCGCGCTAACCGCTTTTCCTGTCGCAGTAACGCATGAGGAAAAGCTGATCGCTGTACCGGTCAGCTTTGGCCAGATCGTCTTCAGAGAGATCGGAGCCGGGGACGGGGCGCAGA
>NZ_JBXKJL010000476.1:0-19212 GCF_056994735.1 Geomonas sp. | reverse complement strand
GACTTCTATACCAGCATGAACGTCAGCAACACCTTCGGCCGCCTCGTCGCCAGGGAGATCTGCCGCTTCTGGGAACTCCTCGGCCAGCCGGAGTCCTTCACCGTTGCCGAGGCTGGGGCGGGCGGGGGACAGCTCGCCCAGGACATCGTCGACGCCATCTCGGAGTTCAACCAGGCCCTCTACCAGGCCCTCACCTACCGCCTCATTGAGAAGGAGCCGAGCCTGAAAGAGGTCCAGGCCCAGCGGTTGGCGCGGCATGCGCAACACCTTGCCTGGAGCTCTCCCGACGAACTCGCCGCCGGCAAGCTGAAATTCACCGGCTGCATCATCTCCAACGAGCTGTTCGACGCCATGCCTGTTCATGTGGTCGAAATGAGCGAGGACGGCCTCAAAGAGGTTTACGTAGGCGCCGACGACGAGGGATTCCGCGAGCGACTCGGTAGCCCCTCGACACCGGAGCTGGCAGCGTACCTGGACAGGTTCCAGGTGAGGCTCTTGCCCGGCCAAAGGGGGGAGATCAACCTCTACGCCCCCTCCTGGATCGCCGCGGCCGCCGCGACGCTGGAGCGGGGCTTCGTACTCACCGTCGACTACGGATACCTCACGGAGGAGCTCTATAATCCGCAAAGACGCGACGGCACGCTCCTTTGCTACCACAAGCACAAAACCGGTGAAAATCCGTACCTGCTGGTCGGGGAGCAGGACATCACCACCCACATCAACTTCAGCCAGCTCATGGAGGCGGGAAAGGATGCGGGACTGGACACGGTCTGGTACGGCGAGCAGTACCGCTTTCTGCTGGGCACGGGACTGATGGAGGAACTGATCAGGCTGGAGGCGGAGGCGAAGACGGAACAGGAACGACTGCAGCACAGGCTGTCCCTGAAAAAGCTGATGCTTCCTGAAGGCGGGATGGGAGATACCTTCAAGGTGCTGATCCAGGCCAAAGGGGTGGAGAATCCAGAGCTTTTGTGCATGAGGAAATGGGGAATGGGGCTGTGAGTGTCCGGGCCATCGTCTTCGACCTGGACGGCACCCTCTACCAAAACCAGCGGATGGGGGACGAGGTCAACCTGAGCGCCTGCCGCTACGTTGCCCGCCTCAAGGGCGTAACCGTGGAAGAGGCTGACCTCATGCTGCAGGAGGCACGTTCGACCCTGGCCGGGGCCGGCGGGACTTTGAGCAGGGCAGTCCTCGCCCTGGGAGGCAATCTCAAAGACCTCCACGAAAACTTCAGCCGCGACGTCCACCCGGAAAGCGTGCTGGAGCCCGCCCCACAGGTCGTCGAGCTCCTGAAGAACCTCGCCACCCGTTTCGAGCTGCATATCTACACCAACAACAACCGGGATCTCTCCGGCCGGATCATGGAGCAGATAGGCGTCGGAAGTCTCTTCCTCAAGAAATTCACCATCGAAGATTACTGGTGCCCCAAGCCCGACCAGGGCGCCCTCTTGGGCATACTGGAGACGATCGGGAGAAGTCCCGAGGAAACTCTCTTCGTCGGCGACCGCTACGAAGTCGACCTCGCCCTCCCCGCCTCCCTAGGCTGTGCCATCTTCGAGTCCTGCACCATCGAACAGTTGCTGACACTGTCACAACTGCTGGAAACACAGTAACAAGCCCTCCCACCGCTGGCATAGAGGGAAGGACTGTTACCCCATCAATTATCTTTTGACCTTCATGCTGCTTCTCATGTACAAGATTCTGTAGTAACCTTCTAAACGAAGTAGCTCCCATCCAGCAGAATGAAGACCCAAAGGAGACGCAATGAGTGAAGCAGGGAAGACCGTGCTGGACGCAGTGATGCGCGGCATGGAAATAGAGAAAGAGACCTTCGACTTTTACACCCGCGCCGAGCAGAGGACCTTCAACCCCGAAGGGAAGAGGGTCTTCAGATGGCTGGCCAAGAGCGAGGAATCGCACTACCTGAAGCTTACCGAGCTTTACAAGACCCTGGACCAGGACGGGCGCTGGGTCTTCTACGGCGGCCCCACCATCTCGCTGGAGCCTGAAGCCGGGGCCGGAGTCGGATTCGATACCAGCGACATCGAGGCCCTCAAGCTGGCCATGGAAGTGGAGAAAAAGGGCATCGCCTACTTCGAGGATCTGCTGGCCCAGACCACCGATCCCGACGGCAGGAGCATGATCGAATCGCTGCGCGCCGAGGAGGAAGAGCATCTCAGGGTGATCTCCGAGAAGCTGAACCTGCTGGAAGGAAAATAGATAACGCGACACGCTGGTGAGCCGTCTCAGCTCAAAGGAGCTCGTATGGCAATGCGTCTTGAGAAGGACACCATGGGAACGGTGGAAGTTCCCGCCGACGCATACTACGGCGCCCAGACCCAGCGGGCCATCGGGAATTTCCCCATTTCCGGTCTGAAACCCCACCCCGCGCTGGTCCGTGCCACGGTGCGGATCAAGAAGTGCGCGGCGAAGGCCAACATGGCAACCGGGAGGCTAGCCACGGTCCTCGGCTCGGCCATCGTGACGGCAGCCGACGAGGCGCTCCAAGGGAAGTTCGCAGACCAGTTCGTGGTCGACCCCTTCCAGGCCGGAGCCGGCACCTCCCACAACATGAACGTGAACGAGGTGCTGGCCAACCGCGCCAACGAGATCATGGGCGGGAAGCTTGGCGAGTACGCGAAGGTCAATCCCAACGATCACGTCAACATGGCCCAGTCGACCAACGACGTCTTTCCCACCGCCATTCGGCTGGCGGCGCTGGAACTGGCCGACCTGCTGATCCGGGAAGTGGACGGACTTGCCGCGGCCATGCGGCACAAGGCGCAGGAGTTCGACGGCATCCTGAAATCGGGACGCACCCACCTCCAGGACGCGGTCCCGATCAGGCTGGGGCAGGAATTCGCCGCCTACGCCGCGGCCATGGAAGCAAACCGTGCCGGGATCGAGCGGGCGCTGCCGGGGCTGCGTGAGCTGGGGATCGGCGGAACCGCCGTCGGTACCGGTCTCAACGCCGAAGAGTCCTTCATCGACGGCATCGTCGAGGCCCTCGCCGCCGAGACCGGGGAGGATCTTTCCCGCAGCCGCAACCTGGTCGAGCGGATGCAGAACATGGACCCCTTCGTGGCGCTCAGTTCCAGCATCAAGGGGACCGCGGTCAACCTGATCAGGATCGCCAACGACCTGAGGCTCCTCTCTTCGGGGCCGAGGACGGGGTTGGGGGAGATAACCCTCCCGCCGATGCAGCCCGGCTCGTCGATCATGCCCGGGAAGGTCAATCCGGTCATGGCCGAGGTGACCGACATGGTCTGCTTCCAGGTGGTGGGCTGCGACCTGGCCGTGACCATGGCGGCCCAGGCGGGACAGCTGGAGTTGAACGTGATGATGCCCGTCATCGCCTTCAACCTCCTCTTCTCCCTGGAGATCCTGAAGAACTGCGTGCACCAGTTCACCGGGCTTTGCGTCTCGGGAGTCGGCGCCAACGAGGAGCGCTGCCGCAGTTACCTCGACCAATCAGTCGGCCTCGCCACGGTGCTGGCGCCGAGCATAGGGTATGCCGCCGCCGCTGAAGTCGCCAAGGAGTCGGCCAAGAGCGGCAAGAGCATTCGACAGGTCATCCTGGAGCGGGGGATACTGAGCGAGCAGGAGCTGGACGAGGTCCTCGCGCCCTTCCCGCTGACCACGCCCGGGGTGCATGAGAGGAAGGGCTAGTTAACGTGCCCTTTGCATTAATTCGCTTATTCCTATACACTGTGAGCTGTTCTTAGCCCATAACCTATCCTCCGGAGGAAAAAATGGTAGAAGAAGTCAAAAGCGTATTGGACCAGATCCGCCCCGCTCTGCAGGCCGACGGCGGCGACGTGGAACTTGTTGAGGTGAGCGATGACGGCGTGGTCAAGGTCCGCCTGGTAGGCGCCTGCGGTCACTGCCCGATGTCCACCATGACCCTGAAGATGGGCATCGAGAGAACCCTCAAGGACAAGGTGGCCGGTGTCAAGGAAGTCATCTCAGTGTAAAAACCGCGATCCACTTGCAGCGCGCATCATGTGAAGCGCGGAAGTAATGCCACTTTGACGTTATTTCCGCGCTTCATCGCTTTAGCCACTGCGCCCTTTTCGTTGCTCACCGCCAAAGAATAGACACCTATGACCAGCCTGCGCCGAAAAAGAAAGCCATTGCTGTTCCAGACCTCGAGGTTCTTCAATCTTTTCAGGAGGAACACCGAGGCGGTCTCTTTCCTTGGCAACAGCGCGGCTCTTTTCCGGTACGGGTCCGAATTTTTCCCCGCCCTCATCGAGGCGATCTCCAGCGCGCGCTCCAGCATCTGCATGGAGTTCTACACCATCTGCGATGACATCACCGGCCGCATGGTGGCCGATGCCCTGATCGCCGCGGCCGCCCGAGGGGTGCACGTCCACGTCATCTACGACTACATCGGCTGCTTCGACACCTCCGCGGCCTTCTTCAAGCGCCTCTCCAAGGGAGGGGTGTGCTGCACGGCCTTCAACCCGCCCCCTTTCAAGCATGGCATCGCCTGGTTCGACAAGAGGGATCACAGGAAGATCGCGGTCATCGACGGCTGGTGCGCCTTCACCGGCGGCATAAATATCGCCGATGTCTACTCGGGGTGCGGGAAGAAGCAGACGAAATGGCGCGACGTCGGGATCAGGATAGAGGGAGGCGCGGCCGGGGAGCTCTTGCGGGTCTTCCGCGAGACCTGGGCCTACGAACGGGGCTCCTTCCCGGACATACCCGAGCCTCCCCGTCCGCCCGAAACGGCCGGGGACGCCAAGGTGATGATCATCAACGGCGGGCCGCATCACAAGCGCTCCTTCATCAGAAGCGCCTTCAGGATGGCCATCGCCGGCGCCTCCGACAGCATAACCATTGCCAGTCCCTACTTCATCCCAGGGCCGCGGGTGATCAGGTCGCTCCTTAGGGCCGCCGGGCGCGGAGTGAAGGTCAGGCTCCTTCTGCCTCACAAGAGCGACGTGCCGCTGGTCCGCCTGGTGAGCAGGACGTGCTACGCCCAGCTCCTCAACAATGAGATCGAGATATTCGAGCTGGACAGCGCCGTGCTGCACGCGAAGGTCTTGCTGGTGGACGACAGCTGGGCCATGGTCGGCTCGGCGAACATGGACGAGCGCAGCTTCAAGAGAAACTACGAGTTAAACGTGGTGATCGACAGCAGCGAGTTCGGGCTGCAGGTAGCCGAGATGCTGGAAATGGACCTTAAGGGGGCGCGGAGAATCGTGCTGCACGAGCACGAACGGCGCGGCCTGCCGATCCGTTTCCTGGAGCGGCTCTTCGGGGCCATCAGCTGGTTTCTGTAGGAGGTTTCTGTAGGAGAGAAGCTCGGGGGTAAGGGGTTCCCTTGCGCCTTGTGGACCCGTGTGGTTCCGTCTGGTTCCCCACTGGACCCGGTGATGAACCGTTCGTGCTGAACCTGTCGAAGCACGCAAAGAATTGCCTTTTCCCGTAGGAGCGCCCTCCCGGGCGCGAACAACCGTCGGATTCGCGCCCGGGAGGGCGCTCCTACGATGATCGCTATTAGGGGCGGGGCTTGCTCCGCCCTTTCAACTGTCGAGAAGACAAAAACGAAAAGAACGGAGGTAAGATCGGGAGCGCATCGTCCTGGTCTGTTTTTATATGGAGAAAGAAACTCTCAAGCGGCTGGAATTCGACAAGATCCTGGAAACAGTCGCTGAATGTGCACACTGCGAGGCTTCCCGCGACGGGGCCCTGGAAATAACTCCCCTTGCCGCACGGGACCAGATCGAGCTCCGCTTCGGCCTGGTGGACGAGATCAGGAAACTCTCCCGCCTGGGCATCGCGCTGAAGCTTTCCAGCTTCGAGGACATCACCCGCGCAATCAGGGCGGTCCGCCCGCGAGGGGCCGTGCTGGCTCCGCTGGAGCTGCAGCGGTTCATCCCGACCCTGCGCGTGATGGCGGCCATCCACGCGCAACTGCGCTACCGGACCGATACCCCGCTGCTCATCGCCGAGGCCGGCACGATCACCGGGTTCCCGGACATCCTCAACCCCCTCGAGCATACGGTAAATGCGGAAGGGGAGATCCTCGACACCGCGTCGCGGCTCCTCGCAGACATCCGGGGACAGAAGAAGGGACTGACCGCGAGAATCAAGCGGCGCCTGGAAGAGATCGTCCGCGAGCGGCACACAGCGATTTTCCTGCAGGATGATTTCATCACCCAGAGATCGGGACGCTGGGTCATTCCCGTCCGCATGGACTCGAAGGGGATGGTCCCGGGCGTGGTGCACGACGTCTCCAACTCCGGCGAGACCGCCTTCATGGAGCCGCTGGAAATCATCGCGCTGGCCAACGAGCTTGAGAACCTGGTCGCAGACGAGCGGGCCGAGGAAATCAGGATCGTCCGGCAGATCTGCGACTGGATCAGGGAAGACGCCGAAGCCATGCTGGAGCAGTTCGAGGCGCTGGTCAGGCTCGACGTCCTCAACTGCATCGCCGCTTTCAGCGACCGCCTCAAGTGCGAGACGCCGGTTATATCCGCCACGGGCGGTATCTCCCTGAAATCCGCCCGCCACCCGATCCTGACGCTGATGGGGAAGGACGTGGTGCCGCTGGACCTGGAACTGGCCGAGGAGAACCGGGTCATGGTGGTGACGGGGCCGAATACCGGGGGCAAGACCATCGCCATCAAGAACGCCGGCCTGCTGACCGTCATGGGCTTAAGTGGCATGCCCGTTCCGGCCGATCCCGGCTCGGTGCTGCCGCAGGTCTCCTCAATCCTGGTGGACATCGGCGACGAGCAGTCGATCGAGGAAAGTCTCTCCACCTTCTCCGCTCACATCTCCAAGATATCGTCCATCATCAAGCACGCCGACCGGGGGACCCTGGTGCTGCTCGACGAATTGGGCACCGGGACCGAGCCGGGACAGGGTGCGGCCATCGCCTGCGCGGTCCTGAGGGAACTGCAGCAAAAAGGGGCGCTGGTGGTGGCGACCACGCACCTGACCGAGATCATCGGCTTCGTGCAGCGGGAGCCGGG
Organism: Geomonas sp.; assembly: GCF_056994735.1. Lineage (NCBI taxonomy): Bacteria > Pseudomonadati > Thermodesulfobacteriota > Desulfuromonadia > Geobacterales > Geobacteraceae > Geomonas > Geomonas sp. The sequence continues at coordinate 12,220 of NZ_JBXKJL010000476.1, read as the reverse complement.
GATGCTCAACGCGGCCATGGCCTTCGACCGGCAGAAGCTGGCACCGCTCTATCGGCTCACAGTGGGCGAGCCGGGGGAATCTCACGCCCTGGAGATCGCCCGCCGTTATGGGCTCCCCGACAATGTTGTTGAATTCGCCAAAGGGATGATCGGCACCATGGAGGCCGACTTCCATGCCCTGCTGCGGGACCTCAAGGAGAAGCGCCAGCAGCTGGACGACAAGCTCAGCGACCTCGCGCTGCGCGAAGAAAAGCTGGTGCGGGGGGAGAGGAACCTTGGCGACAGGATGGACGAGGCCAACCACTTCCTGAAGGGAGCCAAGGAGAAGGGGTATCAGGAGGCGCAGCAGATCATCCGCAAGGCGCGCCGGGAAGTCCTCGACATCCTCGACGAGGCCAGGAAGGAAAGGGCGCGGGAGGCCAAGGCGAAGCTGGACCAGGCAGAGGCCGAGGTGGAGCAGATACTGGCGGAGCTGCACCCCGAGGAAGAGCTGCCGCCGGACAAGATCGAGGTCGGCAACACCCTCTTCGTCAAGCCGCTCAACTGCGACGCCAGGATCCTGTCAGTGGACCGGCGGGACGGCAAGGCCCGGGTGCGGGCCGGGAGCATGGAGGTCGAAGTCCCCATCAGCTCCCTGACGAAGCGCAAAGGGAAGGAGCAGAAGATCCAGAAGAAGCGGGCCCAGAAAGAGGAGCGGGCCGAGTCGGCCTCGAGCATCAATCTCCTCGGCATGCGGGTGGAAGAGGCCATCGACCAGTTGGAGCCGTTCCTGGACCACGCGGCGGTCGATCTTATCGCCGAGGTCCGCATCGTCCACGGCAAGGGTACCGGCGCCCTGATGAAGGGGGTGCGCAACTACCTCAGCGGCCACCCGCTGGTCGCCTCCTTCCGGACCGGGGAGCGTTTCGAAGGCGGAGACGGCGTGACCGTGGTAACATTGCGGTAGTATTTTTTCAGGGGAACAGCTCCCCTTCCGGGGGGAGGAGCAGAAGATGTAGCGGCGGGTTATCCCCGACGGCAGCACGGAGAGTACCATGATCATCTCGTTGATTGCGGCCATGTCGGAAGAGAGAGTCATCGGACGGGAAGGCAAGCTTCCCTGGTATATCCCCGCGGACCTGACCCGCTTCAAGAACATCACCACGGGTCATGCGGTGGTGATGGGAAGAAAGACCTTCGACTCCATCGGGCACCCCCTTCCGGGTCGGCGAAACATCATCCTCAGCAAGACCTTGAAAAAGGTCGAGGGCTGCGAGGTCGTCCGCTCCCTGCAGGAGGCGATCGACGCGACCGTGGGGGAGGAAGAGATCTTCATCTGTGGCGGCGGAGAGATTTTCCGCGAGGCGCTCCCGCTGTCCCAGAGGATTTACCTGACAGTCATCCATGAAAGCTACCCGGGCGACGTGTATTTCCCGGAAATCCCCGATACTTTCCGACAGTTGCACGCCGAGGAGCGGCCTGACCTCACCCCGCCTTTGAGCTTCCTCGTTTTTGAAAAGGTCGAACAGGTGCAGACGGGAACCGACGCCGCAGAACTTCGCAAAAGGGGGCGGGAAGCCATTCATCGCCAGCTCTACTTCCTGGCCAGGAGCTGCCTCGAAGAGTCCCTCTCCATCGAAGACAACCCTGAGTGTTATTCCGACCTCGCTATTTGCGTCGCGAAAAGCGGCGGAGATATCCACTCCGCACTGCAACTCGCTGAAAAGGCACTCCAGAGCGATCCCGACAACCTGCGCTTCCTCCTTAACGTCGGGACCATCCAGATCATGGCTGGCAAGAAGGAGAAGGGAGTCGAGACCCTTCGGAAAGGAATGCGGCTCGGAGGAAGCCCGGAGCTCCTGGCGGAGCTGACAAAGCTCGGCACCAGAACGCCCCCGCCGATCAAGGTCCTGCCGAGGAATCACCCCATCAATCGCTACCTAGGGCTTATCCTCAGCCGCATGGGGCTGCGATAAGCGCTCTGCAACCTCAAGCTCCAATCCGCCTCTCGCAAGGTCGGCTCTCGGACCGGCAGAACCGAATCCCCCCTGTCCCCCCTTTGTCAAGGGGGGAACTCTTGGGCAGCGGCGTCACGTAGGAAGCTCCTGTGTGAGTCGCTCGTGCGCGGGATCGGCGCAACTGCCGCAACTGCCGCTATTGCACTTGCTGCCCCCGCCCCTGTGTGAGTCGCTGCCCGCGGGATCGGCTCTTGGTCCGCCCCCTGCCCCCAGCGGGTCAAGCCTTTGCTTTGCCTCTTTCATTTCCTAATCTTCCTTAGAGACTGCTCCCTCCCCCCACGGGAGAGGATGAGGTGAGGGCGAGGGCGGTTACCCTCGTGAGGACAAAGCCCTCGGCAGCCGGCTGTTGACTCCCTCGGTTGCAGGTGCTACTTTCGGTCCCATGAGAAAAGCCGAGGCAGAAGCCATAGTGCTGCGGCTCACCGACTACGGGGAGGCCGACCGCATCGTCTCCCTGTTCACCCTGGAACACGGGAAACTGCAGGGGATCGCCCGGGGGGCGAAACGCAGCCGCAAGCGCTTCGGCGGCGCCCTGGATCCCTTCGCTCATTTGAAACTCCAGTTCCAGCTCGGATCCAACCTCGCCAACCTCCTCTCAGCCGACATCCTCGATATCTTCTCCGGTATCCGCGGGGACCTCGCCAAGATCGGGACGGCCGCCTACGCCTGCGAGCTGGTGGAGCGGCTGACTCCGGACGAGGAAGCCAACCCTCGCCTTTTCCGTCTCCTCTACTGCTACCTGCAGAGACTCGATACCGCCCCCCTCTCCCCTTCCGACCGCCGTTTCTTCGCAGTCAACCTCTTGAAGATCCTTGGCTACCAGCCCGACCTCGAGGTGCGGGGAGTCTCCCGGGAAACCGCGTCCCTGCTGGCCAGGGCGATGCAGACTGGACGGTTCGGCGCCATCGTCTTTCCCGATCACCTGCTGAGGGAGGCCGACCTCCTCTTGAACCCCGCGATCGACCTCCACCTGGACCGCGAACTCAGATCTCTCGCCTTCTTGAAAGAGTGCGGGGGATAACAAAACCGAACGGGGTACATGACGAGAAGGCAGGATGAATTTGCTTTACTAGTTAGCGCTAATCTTCCGCTACGAGATTGTCATCCCCGAATGCCCTTATCGGGGATCCATATTTCACGTCGTTAGGAGCTGGATTCCCGATCAGAATCGCTTCGGGAATGACAGTTTTGGAAGCTGGCGGAAGATTGATACTAATCAGGTTTGCTTTTCCTTTAGGTCTGATGTGCCTCAGGGCGAAAGGGTACATAACGAGACGCTCGGGGATGAATTTGCTTTTGTCTTAAGCCCAATGTGTGATCCGTTCGTGCTGAGACGCATGTGCGGCTGACGGCGGGCCGGGTTTCCGGTTCTCATTTCGCTCTTGTCCTACCCGTTCGGATTATATTTAGCATCTAGCGGAACCTTCCTGGAAGAGCACTGGCGCCTCGTAATGCCCCCTCCCTCACCCGGCCTTCGTCCACCCTCTCCCGGAGGGCGAGGGGAACTAACCCAAAAATGTTGACCGGCGAGACGGATGCAGGTAGTATCCCACAGTTCTAGCGTAATGTTTCCGAGGTATGATGATGAACCCTTCCGACATGAGAAAGCTGCCCCCACAGAGCATTGAAGCCGAGATGTCCATTCTCGGCGGGATCCTGGTGGACAACGAGGCGATCAACCGCGCACTCGAGGTCCTGATCCCGGAAGACCTCTACAGGGAAAGCCATCGGAAGATCTTCCGCGCCATGATCGAGCTCAACGAGCGCGGGGAGCCCTGCGACCTAATCACCATGACCACCATCCTCCGCAAGAAGGGGGAGCTGGAAGAGGTGGGAGGCGGCGCCTACCTGGCCACGCTGGTAGACTACGTGCCGATGGCCGCCAACATCGCCTACTACTGCAAGATCGTCAAGGAAAAGTGCATCACCCGCAAGCTGATCACCGCCGCCACCGACATCGTCAGCCAGGGATTCGAGGACAAGGTGGATGTTGAGGAACTCCTCGACGCCGCCCAGAAGGTGATCTTCGAGATCTCCGAAAACAAGATCCGCCCCGCCTACTACCAGGTCTGCGACATCCTCAAGGACACCATCAAGAACATCGAACTTCTCTATGAGAAGAAAGAGCTCGTGACCGGTGTGCCGTCCGGCTACACCGACCTCGACCGCCTCACCGCCGGCTTCCACGGCGGCGACCTGGTAATCATTGCCGGACGCCCCGCCATGGGAAAGACCACCTTCGCCCTGAACGTCGCCCAGTACGCCGCCATTGAATCCGAGAAGCCTTTTCCCGCCGCGGTCTTCTCCCTGGAGATGCCCAAGGAGCAGTTGGTCGAGAGGCTTCTCTGCTCGGTGGCCAGGGTTGACCTCGGCCGGCTCAAAACCGGACATCTGCTGGAAAACGACTGGCCGAAGCTGACCAAGGCCGCAGGCTCGCTGCACGACGCGAAGATATTCATCGACGACACCCCATCGATCACGGTGATGGAGCTCCGGTCCAAGGCCCGGCGCCTCAAGGCGGAGCACGACATCGGCCTGATCGTGATCGACTACCTCCAGCTGATGCGCGGCAGTAGCAACCCCGAGTCCCGCCAGCAGGAGATCTCCGAGATTTCACGGTCCTTGAAGGCACTGGCCAAGGAGTTATCGATCCCGGTCATCGCCCTGTCCCAGTTGAACCGCGGACTCGAGCAGCGCGCTGACAAGAGGCCGATGATGAGCGACTTGAGGGAGTCGGGCGCCATCGAGCAGGACGCCGACATCATCATGTTCGTCTATCGTGGCGAGGTCTACGAAAAGGAAAACGAGGACCTCAAGGGGAAGGCCGAGGTCATCATCGGAAAGCACAGGAGCGGCCCGACCGGGACCGTCGACCTCGCCTTCCGCGGCGAATACACCAGGTTCGAGAACCTCAGCAACCGGGAAGAGTACTGACAGGGAGCTGAAACCCATTGAGTTCCCTCTCCCTCCGGGAGAGGGTTAGGGTGAGGGCGGCTTCCACGAGGCGGCACCAGCACCCATGATGGCAACGTCCCTCACCCGGCCTCCGGCCACCCTCTCCCGAGGGAAAGGGCTGTTTGCGAAAGAGCAACTAATAGAACAGAAAGGATAGGAACAATGAGCAGATACCATGCAATGCGGGAGGTGCCGGCGACGGCGGGATTCAAGGCAGGCGATGTCCTCTTTCTCTGCGGAGAACTCTTCGGCCGCGGCTACGCCAATGGCATAGTCGATGAGGCCAGGGCCAAGGGCATGACCATCATCGGGGCCACCGTCGGCAGACGCGATTCTGATGGCACCCTCCGCCCCCTAACCGCCGAGGAACTGGCCACTGCCGAGGAATCTCTCGGCGGCAAGATCATCAACATCCCGCTGGAAGCCGGTTTCGACATGGAACCTGGAACCGACGGCGTTTCGCCGGTGGACAGGCTGAAGGGCGTAAAGCCTGACGACTGGGCCTCGGTCCGCCTGGACAAGGAGCAGATCGAGGCTTCCAGGGAGCGCGGCACGGAGAGGTTCCGCAAGAACCTGGCAGCCGTGGTAGCGGAGCTCGAAACCATCGTACCCGCCTCGGCCAATCTGCTCGTGGTCCACACCATGGCAGGCGGCATCCCGAGGGCGCGGGTTTTCATGCCCCTGCTGAACAAGCTTTTCAAAGGCCAGGGCGACCGTTTCCTCGCCTCTGAGGCCTTCTGGAATTCCGACCTGGGGCAACTCTGTGCTGTCAGCTTCAATGAAGTCACCGCCGATACTTTCGGCTACCTCATCGAGGCCACCGCGGGGCTGCGGAACCGCCTCCCCGTCCGCTACGCAGCCTACGGCTACCACGGGTGCGAGGTCCTTATCGACGGCGCCTACACCTGGCAGTCCTATACTCCGTATCTGCAGGGGTGGGCCAAGATCCGGCTGGAGGACATCGCCATTGCCGCCTGGGACAAAGGCATCAAGGCTACCGTCTACAACTGCCCGGAAATCCTCACCAACTCCAGCGCCCTCTTCCTCGGTGTCGAGAATTCCCTGTACCCGCTGCTCGCTTCCCTGAAATCGGCAGGCGTCAATGACATCGTCGACGACTGTCAGGCCCTGTTAAAGGAAGGTGTGTCGGTAGAAGCGCTGGTCGAAATGGCCAACGATTACCTCAAGAACCCGCTGGTGACCTCCACCCGCGATTTCGATACCTGGCCCCAGCATAATTCTCTGCAGCAGCAGGAGTACATGCTGAATGTCTCGGCCGACCTGATCGCCCAGAATGCGGGGCAGAAGGACATCGTCTGCGCCGTCCTGTCCAGGGGCGTCTTCGTCGCGGTCGGAAGGCTGATGTTCAACTCCTCCTGGGCTCCTCAGGCACCGGTGTTCTGGCTCAATCACGATGTGATAGCCAAGGCGCTGGCACAGAAGTAGGTCCCACTACCCCCTCCCCTCGCGGGAGGGGGGTAGTGATGGGGAAGGCTCCACCGTGGAGAGGGTACGAAGAACCTCTCCAGATGCAATGCTATTTAATGTGATGAGATGACCGGGGGGTGTGTGGCGGAAAAAGTCCTCATCGTAGATGATGTGAACATGTTCCTCGAACTGGAGAAGGGCTTCCTGCAGCGTTCGTCAGTGAAGATTCTTACGGCCCGGGATGGCAAGCAGGCCCTCGATATCTGCCAGGCGGAGCAGCCGGCGCTGGTCTTCATGGACCTGCATATGCCGGTGATGGATGGAGCGGAGTGTTGCCGGGCAATCAAGCGCGACCCCCAGTTGAAGCTCACCTCGGTCGTCCTGATCACTTCCGAAGGGAAAGATGTAGATCGGCAGACCTGCCTCGAGGCGCGGTGCGATGACTTCCTGACCAAGCCGCTGGATCGGCAGCTTTTCCTCGCCACGGCGAGGCGGCACCTCCCGGACATCGACCGGCGCGAACAGAGGCTCCGCTGCAACATCAACGCGAAATTCAGAGCCTTCGGCATCACCCTTGCCGGCTCTATCACCGACATCAGCCAAAAGGGCGTTTACCTGGCGGCCGAGTGTCAGCTGAACAAAGGGACCGAGATCGACCTGATCTTCGCCCTCCCCGATCCCATCGGCTCGATAGTCCAGGCGCAGGGTCGCGTTGCCTGGATCAACACCCGGAAGACCAGGCTCAAGCCGTCGCTGCCGGAGGGATTCGGCCTGGAGTTGGTGAACGTCTCCGAGGAGGGGAGCAGGGAGATCGCCCGCTTCCTCGCCAGTGCGGAGCTTACTTCACCAGTTTGGAAAGCTTCTTGAACTCGTCGGTTCCCGCCACCCGCAGCAACTGAAAGACCACCGACTCCGTAGAAGTCAGCACCGCTCCTGCGGCGGACATGGTCTCGAGAGCTGTCTTCCAGTTTTCCTTGCGTCTGCTCATCACCGCGTCGCACACCAGATGGACGACGTAGCCCTTGTCCAGCAACTCCAGGACCGTCTGGAGCACGCATACGTGAGACTCCATCCCCGTCACGATCACCTGCCGCCGACCGCTCGCCGCCAGCGCCTCCAGGAAGCCTTCCCCGCCACAGCAGCTGAAGGTCATCTTCTCCAGGCTCGGCGCAGGGAGCTTTCCCTTCAGTTCCGGCACCGTTTCGCCCAGCCCCCTGACGTACTGCTCCGTCGCGGTAGCGGGGACGCCCAGTTCCGCCGCGGTGTCGAGGAGGATGGAGATGTTGCCGGTCAATTTCTGCAGCACCTGCGGGTCCATGGCCCGGCAAAGTCGCTCCTGCACGTCGACCACCAGGAGCTGCGCGTTGTTGCGGTCCAGAAAGAACTTCTCCATTACTGACATATCCCCTCCTGTTTTAGACTACACATTCGACAACTGAAGAACTGCTCCGCATCTACTCGTCCTACATCCCCCCTCCCCCTACTCCTTCCGCAGCTCGATCCCCAGTTCGGTGATCTTCTTCCTCAGGGTGTTGCGGTTGATGCCGAGGATGTCGGCGGCGCGGACCTGGTTGCCGCGGGTCTTCTCCAGCACGAAGCGGATCAGCGGCCTCTCCACCTGCTCCAGCACCATGGAATAGACATCACCGCTCTCCATGCGCTCCATGTTGGTGAAGCTGCCGCGGAGTTTGAGATCAACGATACCCTCAAGGGAGAGCTCCTCACCTTTGCCGTCGCCCTGCCGGCTCCTGAGCCCCGGGAAATCGGCCGCCACCAGCAGCGGATCCGGGGAAAGGATCACCGCCCTCTTGATGGTATTCTCCAGCTCGCGGATGTTGCCGGGCCAGCCGTAGCCGGTCAGGAGTTTGATGGCATCGGCCGAGCAGCGCTTGAGCGGAACCTCGAGCTCGGCGCAGATCTTGGACAGGAAGTACTCTATCAGCAGCGGCACGTCCTCGGAGCGCTCCCGCAGCGGAACCAGCTGGATCGGGATCACGTTCAGGCGGTAGTAGAGATCCTCCCTGAACTGCTTCTTCCGTACGCTCTCCTCCAGGTCCTGGTTGGTCGCCGCCACGATCCTGACGTCGACGGGGATGCTCTGATTCCCGCCAGTCCTGGTGATCTCCCTCTCCTGCAGCACCCTCAGTATCTTCGCCTGCAGATCGAAGGGCATGTCACCGATCTCGTCGAGGAAGATGGTGCCGCCGTTGGCCTGCTCGAACTTGCCCAGCTTACGCTCCGAGGCGCCGGTGAAGGCCCCCTTCTCGAAGCCGAAGAGCTCGCTTTCCAGCAGCTCCTTCGGGATGGCGGCGCAGTTGAGCGGGATGAAGGGCTTGCCCAGCCGCTTCGAATTGTAATGGATGGCGCGGGCGATCAGTTCCTTCCCGGTGCCCGACTCCCCCTGCACCAGCACGGTGACATCGCTGGGGGCGACCTTCCCGATGGTCTTGTAGATATCCCTCATGGCCGGGGAGTTGCCGATGATGGTCTTCTCGAGCTGATACCGGTCCTTCAACTCCTCCTTCAGGAGCGAGACCTGCGTGGTCATCTCCCGAGCCCGGGTCACCTTCTCCACCACCGCATCGATGACGCTCAGGTCGAAGGGCTTGGTGAAGTAGTCATAGGCTCCGCGCTTCATGGCCTCGACCGCATTCTTCATGCTGGCCTCGGCGGTCATGATGACCACCAGCAGATCGCTCCGTTCGTCCCTGATGCGGTCAAGGAGTTCGAGCCCGCTGATGCCCGGCATCTTGATGTCGAGCAGGGCCAGGTCGTAGGGGTTTTGCCTGATCAGCCGCAGCGCCTCATCGCCATCGTGGGCCAGATCCACGTTGAAGCCTTTCTTTTTGAGTGCCTTGGAAAGGACCCATCGCATGCTCTCTTCGTCGTCGGCGACGAGAATATTCTTGATTGACATTGTTGACTCCTGGGACAGGGGCGTCGCGCCCCGTTGCACTACTGCGGGAAGCGCCGTTGCTGCCCCGGTTAGATATAGATTTGTGTCAGCCGCCTCGGTCCCGATTTGGCTCCCTTAGCGTCCCCGCCCTTGGAGGGGGAGGACAGGGAGGGGAAGCGTCGTTGCCGCCCCTGTGAGATATGGGTTTTTCTCGTCCGGTCTCGGTCCCGATCGGCGCACCTTCGCGTCCCCGCCCCCGGAGGGGGAGGGACAGGGTGGGGGGCCCCAGACTCGATTACTGAATCAGCGGGAGCATGACGGTGAAAACCGTGCCGCGGGCAGGATCGGAATCGACCTTGATCATGCCACGGTGCTCGGAGATGATCTTCTGGCAGATCGCCAGCCCAAGCCCGGTCCCTTTGGACTTGGTGGTGAAGAAGGGGGTGAAGAGATTCTCCAGCACGTCGGCCGCGATGCCGGGGCCGTTGTCGGCCACGTCGATGGCGATCATCCTGGCGCGCCGCTCCCCTTTCTGGGTCATGCTGTAGTCCGAGAGGACCCGGCTCGTCACCTTGACCGTGCCTCCCTCGCCGACCGCTTCGATGGCGTTCTTGATGAGGTTCAGGAAAAGCTGGGTCAACAGGGACTCGTCCGCCAGGATCGGCGGGATGCTCGGGTCGAAGTACTGGTTGATCGAGATCTGGCGCCCATCGGTCGCGTTCTTCTGCAGCAGGACGATGTCGGAGAGGACCCGGTGCAGGTTCACCTTGCTGAGCTTCAACCGCCCCGGCGAGGCCAGAGCCAAAAGCTCTTCCACGATCACGTTGACCCGCTGGACCTCCTTCAGCATGACCCGGATGTATTCCCGCAACTCCTCCTTCTCCGGGAATTCCATCTCCAGCAACTGCGCGGCCCCCTTGATCCCCCCCAGAGGATTCTTGATCTCATGGGCAAGCCCGGCAGCCAGGGCACCGAGCGAAGAGAGGCGATCCGCCTGGCGCACCGCCTCCTCGAGCTCCCGCACGTTGGTCAGGTCCCTGAGGAGTACGATGGTGCCGATGCGCTCGCCGGAGGAGCTTAGCAGCGGTGAGGTGCTGGCGCCGACCGGGGTGTGCTTGCCACTTCGCTTCAGGACGATGTTCTCATGATCCGACACCGACATGCCGGTAGCTACGGTCTTGGCGACCATCTCATTGAGAGGCCCTTCCCCCTTGAAGATGTCCCTGAAAAGTATCCCCTTGGCCTGGCGCCGCGAGATGCCCGAAAGTTCCTCGGCGGCGGGGTTCATATGGGTCACGGCTCCCGCATCGTCGAGAACGATGACACCGTCGCCCACGCTGTCGACCACATTCGCATAATAGCTTTCCATCGATTCACCCATGGAAGAAATCCTCCATCGCCTCGACCAGTTGGGGGAGGTCCTCGATCCGGTTTACCGCCGCCCTGAACTGCGCGGCTCCGGGCATTCCCTTGGAATACCATGAAAGATGCTTGCGCATCTCCATCAGGGCCACCCGGTCCCCCTCCGCCTCGGTGAAGAGCGTGAGGTGGCGATGGGAGGCGGCATATCTCTCGGCTGCGGTCGGGGCTGCCGGCTCCTCCCCCTTGAAGAGCGCCAGCGCTTCCCTGAATATCCACGGGTTTCCCATCGCGCCGCGGGCCACCATGGCTGCGTCGCAGCCGGTTTCGGAAAACATGCGGACGACGTCGCCGGCGGAGAAGAGGTCACCACTTCCGATCACCGGAATCTTCAGGGCCGCCTTTAGTTCACCGATCTTCGACCAGTCGGAGTGCCCTTCAAACATCTGGGCGCGGCTTCTGGGATGGAGCGTCACCGCGTCGCATCCCTCCTCCTGGGCAATGCGACCCACCTCGAGGAAGACGTCGTCGCCGCAGACCCAGCCCGTGCGGATCTTCACCGTCAGCGGGAGCCTGGTCGCCAGCCTGACCGCCCTCACTATCCGGCCCACCTTCTGCGGATCCTTGAGAAGCGCGCTCCCGGCGCCGGTGCCGACCACCTTGCGCACCGGGCAGCCCATGTTGATGTCGATCAGCTCGCCGTAACCTTCCACCAGCCTCGCGGCCTCGGCCAGCATCTCCGGGTCATCGCCGAAGAGCTGCATGGCGATGGGGCGGTCCTGCGGGACGGTCTTCAGCAGGTCGAAACTCTTGCGCCCCTCCCGCGTCAATCCGTTGACGCTTACCATCTCGGTGAAGGTGAGGGAAGCTCCCTGCTCCCTGGCCATGAGGCGCATCGGGAGGTTGGTAATGCCCGCCATCGGGGCGAGGAAAAGCCGGTTCTTTAACGTGAGGGAGCCAATGGCTACCGAGTCTTGCATATCTTTATTTCGTCCCTTTTCTGCCTAAAAAATGTGCATTTTAGCAGCAAGGAAATTGAAAGGCAAGGGGAATGTGGAGGGCTAAGGGCTAAGGGCTAAGGGCTAAGGGCTAGGGGCTAAGGGCTAGGGGTGAAAGGTGAAAGGTGAAAGGTGAAAGGTGAAAGGTGAAAGGTGAAAGGTGAAAGGTGAAGGGTGAGGGCTGCGGGCAAAGGGGCGGGGGAAGGGCCACGTTGAAATGGCAGTCGCGATGGGCTATGACTTCCCCAGCACGGCCTCGATCGCGGAAAGGCCCTCCAGGGCTCCGCAGGGAAGGGAGATGTGCGGGTGGGTGATCTGCGCCTCACGGGGGTTGATCCTGACCACCCTGGCATTGGCGAAGGCGCCGATCCTTTCGCTGGTGGCCCGCACGGTGGGGATTGCCGTCCCCGCGCCGAGCTCGACTACCACCACCTTCTTCCCGCTCTGGCGCGAGAGGAAACTTTGGAACCTCTCGTGCTGGCGACGGGTCCGCTCCTCTATCCAGCTGTAATCTCCAAACATCAGGATATTGGGACGTGCCGCGGCACCGCAGCGGGAACAGAGCGGAACATGGTCGGCGGTCATGG